>CALWSM010000070.1 GCA_944384185.1 uncultured Blautia sp.
AATTCTGCTTAGCGGTCTTTTGATATTCTTGAAGAGCCGGCCTTAAAAAGGCTGAGCAGCAGGTTACCGGATGGAAGCCTGTCCCATCTGTTCCAGAAGATCCGTCTTGATCTTGTAGAGCTTATCGGAAAGGTCTACATAGACTTCCTGAGGATTTACCAGACGTCTGGTCTCGTCCCAGAGGGTGTCCATTTCTTTCTGGCAGATATTTCGGATCTCCATAACAGAAGGAGAGGTGTAGACGCATCGGCCTTTCTGGAATACAGGAACAAGAAGCTCTCTTAAGGTGTAGGTGCCTCCGTAGATTCTTGTCTTTTTCCAGGTGGCCATAGGGTCAAAGATGATCATATCCTGGCTGGGATCAAAGGTCTCATCTGCCAGGCAGATCAAATCTGCCCGGATCTTGCCTGTAGTCTTATCGTAGATCCGCTGGATCGTCTTGTTGCCCGGATTTGTGACCTTTTCAATGTTTTCGGAAAGCTTGATCTTAGGGGTGAAATCTTTATCGTTTTTGTTTTTGATGGCAGCAAGCTTGTATACCCCTCCGAAGGCAGGGTTGCCGTTGGAGGTGATGAGATTGGTGCCTACTCCCCAGGAATTGATCTTAGCTCCCTGGGCTTTCAGACTGTCGATCAGGTATTCGTCCAGATCGCTGGAAGCGGAGATCACAGCGTCTTCAAATCCGGCGGCTGCCAGCATTTTATAGGCTTTTTTGGACAGATAAGCCAGGTCGCCGCTGTCGATACGGATACCGTAGCCTTTTGAAAGGGTTCCTTCCTCCCGCATTTCCCGGAATACCCGGATGGCGTTGGGAACGCCGGAATTCAGGACATCGTAAGTATCCACCAGAAGGATACAGGAATTGGGATAAAGCCTGGAGTAGGTTTTGAAGGCGGTATATTCATCAGGAAAACTCATGATCCAGCTGTGGGCGTGGGTTCCTTTCACCGGAACATCAAACATCTGTCCGGTAAGGACATTGGAGGTTCCGATACAGCCGCCGATCATAGCCGCTCTGGCACCGTAGATACCGGCGTCGGGGCCCTGGGCCCGGCGGAGGCCGAATTCCATAACGCCGTCGCCTTTGGCTGCATATACCACCCGGGAAGCCTTGGTAGCGATCAGGCTCTGGTGGTTCAGCATATTCAGGATGGCAGTCTCCACAAGCTGGGCCTCCATAACAGGAGCTATGACTTTCATCAGAGGCTCTCTGGGAAAGACCACAGTTCCTTCCGGAATGGCGTAAATATCCCCTGTGAAATGAAATCCTCGTAAATACTCCAGGAAATCATTGTCGAAAATATTCAGGGAACGGAGATAGTCGATATCGTCAGGAGAAAAGTGCAGATCCCGCACATACTCGATGACCTGATCCAGTCCTGCTGAGATGGCGTATCCTCCGTCACAGGGATTTTTTCTGTAAAAAGCATCGAAGACCACGATCTGATCGGTGGGATTTTTGAAATATCCCTGCATCATGGTCAATTCATATAAATCGGTTAATAAGGTTAAATTTAAGGCTCTCATAAGTAGCCCTCCTTTATGTTCAAGGGGTTGGCCCCGGGTATTTTCTGCCATTATAGCACTTTAACCTGAAAAAGGGAAGTTTTCTTCTATAAATTATGGTATTCTTCCAAGGTGAGACCTGTCATAGTGAGATACAGGGCAAGGGGTTCCCCCACATAGCGGATATGCCAGGGTTCCCAGGGAAACCCGGTGACAGATTCCTTAGCCCTGGGATAGCGGATCACAAAGCCGTAAAGGGGAGCGTGCTTTTCCAGCCAGCGCCCCTCCGGGGTATCTGCGAAGGCTTCCTCCAGCTGCATGTTGACCTCGGAACAGGAAAGATCCAGGGCAAAACCGGTCTGGTGTTCGCTGGCCCCGGGCGGGGCGACTGCAGAGCTTTTCCGCCGGAGGGCATCCAGATAAAGCTCCTCCTGCCGTTTATAGGAACGATAGCCGGATATCCCTATGATCCCCATCTTATCCAGAGCCGCCTGGGTAAAGAGACGGCCTGCGGCTTTGGAGGCCTTTCGCCTGAGAAGCCGCTTTTCGGAGCCGGGAGGGGCGTAGAAGGGGATCTCTGCCTCTTCCAGGTCGTCAGGTATGTAGCCGGGGGGAAGAAGGTGGGTTTTATTTACGAGAACAGGGTAATAAGACATAATACACCGCCTTTGCCGAAAGAAAATAATACAGAAACAATTTTACGGGATATATTTTATGCAGAGGAAAAAAGAAAAATAACCAGAAAGAAAAAAATCCTGGAGAAGGTATATTGTAATAGAAACGTACATATGCTATAATGCCTATAGGCAAAAATGACAGAAATGCTCATTGAGCGTACGAAACTCCCCGAAGCGGCAACTTCGGGGAGTTTCTATTCCTTTTGGAGAGGGCGGCTTATACCCTAGGCTGGCTACCTGTTATTTATCTCCGTCCAGCCATTTGCAAATGAAGTAGGCAACGACACTTGCCGAAACAGAGATGAAAAATGACAGAAATTCGCTCATTGGCGCACACCCCCTTCCTCTACCTGTCTAGGGGTGGTAGCTTGTATAGTATAGTATGGGACAAGAAATGAGTACAATATGCATTTCACAAAAGGCATTCTTAAAGAACAAAAAAGATAATAAAAAATAAAAAAAGTACTTGCATTTTGAAAAGAGATACTATATAATATCCATTGTTGCGAGACAACATTGAAAATATTGGGCTATCGCCAAATGGTAAGGCAACGGACTCTGACTCCGTCATTTCAAGGTTCGAATCCTTGTAGCCCAGCTACGAATATCCCAGACAAGCGTCTGGGATATTTTCGTATATAAAGAATCGAAGGAAGGGTGCGTTATGGGATTTTCTTTTGACAGCAGGGTGCGGTACAGTGAAACAGGAGAGGACAGAAGGCTGACATTGAACGGGATATTGAATTATTTCCAGGACTGCTGTACCTTCCATTCGGAGAGCGCAGGCGTGGGCATGGATTATCTGGAAAAAAAGAATCAGGTATGGGTACTGTCCTCCTGGCAGATCGTGGTAAAGAGATATCCTCTTTTGTTTGAAAAAATACGGATCTCCACATGGCCTTATGCATTCAAAAGATTTATGGGAAACAGGAATTTTGCCATGGAAGATGAAAATGGGGAGATGCTGGCTTACGCCAACAGTCTCTGGACCTTTCTGGATCTTTCTTCGGGAAAACCTGTAAATGTAGATGAAAAACAGATCCAGGCCTATGTCCTCGGAGAAAAGCTGGATATGGATTATTCCTCCAGAAAGATTGCCATACCGGGGGAGATGAAGGCCTATCCTTCCTTCCAGGTAAGACCCCACCATCTGGACACCAACCACCATGTGAACAACGGCCAGTATGTCCTTATGGCCCAGGAGTATCTTCCCAAGGATTTTAAAGTAGGCCAGATGCGGGCGGAATATAAGAAACAGGCAGTATTGAATGATGTGATCCTGCCAAAGGTAAAAGAAGAGGGAGACATTTATACAGTGGTTCTGGAAAGCCCTGAAAAAGAAATCTATGCAGCGGTGGAGCTGCGCAGGCAGAAGGAGAAAGTATGATCGAATTAGGAAAAGTACAGGAATTAACCGTGGTAAAGAAAGTGGATTTCGGCGTTTATCTGGGAGAAAAGCCGGACGCCGGACAGGAGGAGCGGGTGCTCCTTCCCGGGAAAAAGGTACCGGCCGGAACCAAAGAAGGGGACAGGCTCCAGGTATTTATCTATAAGGATTCTTCAGATCGTCTTATTGCTACTACAGACCGGCCAAAGGCGGCTGTGGGAGAACTGGCGGTAATGAAAGTGGCTCAGGTAACCAGGATCGGTGCATTTCTGGACTGGGGGCTGGAAAAAGATCTGTTCCTTCCTTATAAAGAACAGACCAAAAAACTCCATGAAGGAGAGGAAGTTCTGGCAGCAGTATATGTTGATAAAAGCAGCAGGCTCTGCGGGACCATGAAGGTATACCATTATCTTTCCACAGATTCTCCTTATGAAAAGGAAGATACGGTGACCGGAGTGGTATATGAGGTCAGCGAGAAGTTCGGAGTCTTTGTGGCTGTGGATTATAAATATTCCGCAATGATACCCAGGCAGGAAGCCCAGGGGGGCTATAAAGCAGGGGAAGAAGTGACCTGCCGGGTAAGCGCAGTGCGGGAAGACGGAAAGCTGACCTTAAGCCCTAAGAAGAAAGCATATCTTCAGATCTATGAAGATGCGGAAAATGTACTGGAGACGATCCGGGAATTTGACGGAATCCTGCCCTTTGACGACAAAGCGGCGCCGGAGCTGATCCAGCGGGAGTTCGGCCTTAGCAAGAACGCTTTCAAGCGGGCGGTAGGCCATCTTCTGAAAGAGGATAAAATTGAGCTGAAGGAAGGAAAAATCTGTATAAAGTAAGGCTTTTCCCCAAAAAAGGATTATGATATAATCAATGTTAGTTTATCAGATGTTTATGTCCAAAAGGAGGAAAATCAGTGGACTCGATAGAGTATTATGACCGATATGCCGTGCCATATTATGAAGAAACGGTAGATTTAAGTATGGAAGACCAGCTGAAACGTTTTGTGGAGCTTCTGCCGGAAAGCGCAGATGTTCTGGATCTGGGCTGCGGTTCCGGGAGAGATACCGTATTTCTGGAAGACGAGGGATGCGTGGTGACTCCCATGGACGGGTCTGAGAAGATGTGCAATCTGGCCAGTATCCATACGGGTAAGGACGTGCTTCATCTTCGGATAGAGGAGATGGAATTTTCCAACGTTTTTCATGGCATTTGGGCCTGCGCTGTGCTGGGTCATTTTCCTCCGGAGGAAATCCATGGAGCAATGGAGAGGATCCTGGCGGCTCTGAAGGAAGACGGTATCCTTTATTTCTCAGTAAAGAAAGGGGACCGGAAGGGCAGGTTCAACGGCAGATATTTTTGCGATTATAACAGGGAGTCGCTGAATGCTCTGCTGGATGCTTTTCCCAATATCCAGGTTCTTGATATCTGGAAAACCAGCGATATAAGAGAGGACCGGAATAATAAATGGTTTAATGTTCTGCTGAAAAAGCGGAGAGAAAAATAAACAAAACAGCTGCGAACACAAGGAGAGAATAACAGTGGATTTTGCTCATTTACATGTACATACGGAATACAGCCTGCTGGACGGTTCCAACAAAATAAATGAATATGTAGCCAGAGTAAAGGAGCTGGGAATGAACAGTGCAGCCATAACAGACCATGGAGTCATGTTTGGCTGCATTGATTTTTATAAGGCGGCAAAAGCGGCAGGTATCAAACCTATTATGGGCTGTGAGGTATACGTCGCTCCCGGCTCCCGCTTTGACAAAGAGACGGGACATTCCGATGACCGCTATTACCACCTGGTCCTTCTGGCGGAAAATAACCAGGGCTATCAGAATCTGATGAAGATCGTGTCCAAGGGCTTTGTGGATGGATTTTACTATAAGCCAAGGGTAGACCTGGAGCTTCTCCGGGAATATCATGAAGGGATCATAGCGCTTAGCGCCTGCCTTGCAGGAGAGGTTGCAAGAAATCTTGCAAGAGGCATGTATGAGGAGGGAAAAAGCGCCGCTCTCCGGTATCAGGAGATCTTTGGAAAGGGGAATTTCTTCCTGGAGCTTCAGGACCATGGAATGCCTCAGCAGAAGCTGGTGAACCAGCAGCTCCTGCGCATGAGCCAGGAGACCGGGATCCAGCTGGTGGCTACCAACGATGTCCATTATACCTACGCAGAGGACGCCCAGGCTCACGATATCCTGCTGTGCGTCCAGACAGGAAAGCGGCTTCAGGACGAGGACCGGATGCGGTATGAAGGGGGCCAGTACTATGTAAAATCACCAGAGGAAATGGAAGAGCTGTTTCCCTATGCCCTGGAGGCTCTTTCCAATACCCAGAAAATCGCAGACCGGTGTAATGTGGAGATCGAATTCGGTGTGACCAAGCTGCCGAAATTTGACGTGCCCTCGCCCTATACGTCCTGGGAATATCTGAGGAAGCTGTGCTATGAGGGGCTTAAGGAGCGGTATACAGACAACATGGAGCAGCTTAAGGAGCGGCTGGAATATGAGCTGGGCGTGATCAAAAAGATGGGATATGTGGACTATTTCCTCATTGTGTGGGACTTTATCAAGTACGCCAGGGATCATGATATCATGGTGGGACCAGGAAGAGGCTCCGCCGCAGGAAGCCTGGTGTCCTACACCCTTGGGATCACCAAACTGGATCCGATCAAATATGACCTTCTTTTTGAGCGTTTTCTCAATCCGGAGCGGGTGTCCATGCCGGATATCGACGTGGATTTCTGCTTTGAACGCCGCCAGGAGGTTATCGACTATGTGGTGAGAAAATACGGAAAAGACCGGGTGGTACAGATCGTTACCTTCGGTACCATGGCGGCCAGAGGCGTGATCCGGGATGTGGGAAGGGTCATGGATCTGCCCTACGCCCAGTGCGATACCATTGCAAAGATGATCCCCAATGAGCTGAATATTACCATAGATAAGGCGCTGACCATGAATCCGGAGCTGCGGAATCTCTATGAGTCTGATGAGACGGTAAAGACCCTTATTGATATGAGTAAAAGGCTGGAGGGCCTTCCCAGGCATACTTCCATGCATGCGGCGGGGGTGGTCATCAGCCAGAAAGCAGTGGACGAGTATGTGCCTCTTTCCAGGGCTTCCGACGGCTCTATTGTTACCCAGTTTACCATGACTACCCTGGAAGAGCTGGGGCTTCTGAAGATGGATTTCCTGGGGCTCCGGACGCTGACCGTGATCCAGAATGCAGTGAAGCTGGCCCAGAAAGACAAGGGGATCACTCTGGATATCGATCATATTGATTATGATGACAAAAATGTATATGAAATGCTGGGCGCCGGCAAGACCGACGGGGTCTTCCAGCTGGAGAGCGCCGGGATGACCAGCTTCATGAAGGAATTAAAGCCTCAGAACCTGGAGGATGTGATCGCCGGGATCTCTCTTTACCGTCCGGGTCCTATGGACTTTATCCCCCAGTATATCAAAGGAAAGAATAACGCAGACAGTATCCACTATGACTGCCCGGAGCTGGAGCCTATCTTAAAGCCTACCTATGGCTGTATCGTATATCAGGAGCAGGTTATGCAGATCGTAAGATCTCTGGGAGGCTACACCCTTGGGCGAAGCGACCTGGTCCGCCGGGCCATGAGTAAGAAAAAAGCGGCGGTGATGGAGAAAGAGCGGCAGAACTTTGTCTACGGCAATGAGGAAGAGGGGGTTCCCGGCTGTATCAACCGGGGGATTCCGGAAAATGTGGCAAACAAGATCTATGACGAGATGATCGATTTTGCAAAATATGCCTTCAATAAGTCCCATGCGGCGGCCTATGCCCTTGTGGCCTACCAGACGGCCTACCTGAAGTATTATTTTCCGGTAGAATTTATGGCTGCGCTTATGACCTCTGTGATCGATAATCCTTCAAAGGTATCGGAATATATCCTTTCCAGCAGGAAAATGGGAATCTCCATCCTGCCTCCGGATATTAACAAAGGGGAGAGCCGGTTCTCGGCAGACGGCGGGGCCATCCGCTATGGCCTGTCGGCTATCAAGAGCATCGGGAAGCCGGTGATCCGGGAGATCGTAGAGGAGAGGAAGGAAAGAGGGGAATTTAAAAACCTTCAGGATTTCATCGAAAGAATGTCCGGAAAAGACGTGAATAAAAAGGCTATCGAGAATTTCATCAAGGCGGGAGCCTTTGACAGCCTGCCGGGAAACCGGAGGCAGAAAATGATGATCTACGCCCAGATACTGGATTCTGTAAACCAGGAGAAAAAGAATGTCATGGCAGGGCAGATGAGCCTTTTTGACCTGGTTTCCGAGGAGGAAAAGGAAGCCTTTGAGATCCGCATGCCGGATGTGGAGGAATATCCCAAAGAGGCTGAGCTGGCCTTTGAAAAAGAGGTTCTTGGCGTGTATATAAGCGGACATCCCCTGGAAGAATATACAGAGAAGTGGAAGAAAAATATCACCGCCGTAACCGGGGATTTCCAGCCGGATGAAGAGACCGGAACGCCGAAGGTAAGAGACGGCGCCAGGGCTGTGGTGGGAGGCATGATCACAGCTAAGACCATTAAATATACCAAGACCAATAAGATCATGGCTTTCCTTACCCTGGAAGACCTGGTGGGAACTGTGGAGATCGTTGTATTTCCCCGGGACTATGAGAAGAATGTCCGGTTTATGGAAGTGGACGCCAAAGTCTTTATCCAGGGGCGGGTTTCCGCAGAGGACGATAAGGCCAGCAAGCTGATCTGTGAAAATATCTGTCCCTTTGACATGGTTCCCCGGGAGCTGTGGCTCCAGTTTGAGACAAAAGAGGCGTTTCTGGCAGGAGAAGAGGAGCTGTATGAAGAGCTGAAAGACTCCGACGGAAAAGACCAGGTGGTGATCTATATCCGCTCGCCGAAAGCAGTGAAGAGGCTGGGGCCGTCGAAGAATGTAAAGATCGACAGGGAGCTTCTTGACAAACTGTACGAAAAGTACGGCCGCAGCAACGTAAAAGTTGTAGAAAAGAGTATTGAAAATATTGGGAAAATGCTATAAAATAAGAACGATTCGATGTATGAAAATAAAAACAAAAGGCTGCGAGAATATGGAGGAGAAAGATGACTGCGAATAAGGAAATGAAAACAATTGGCGTTTTAACAAGTGGTGGAGATGCTCCGGGAATGAATGCGGCGATCCGTGCGGTTGTAAGAAGAGGCTTAAGCCGCGGGATCAGAATGAAGGGAATTTTAAAAGGATATTCAGGCCTTTTGAATGAAGAAATTATAGAGATGACAGCGGTAGATGTTTCAGATACCATCCAGAAGGGCGGAACGATCCTGTATACCGCCCGTTGCGCAGAGATGCGTACAGAGGAAGGCCAGAGAAGAGCCGCCGAGGTCTGCAAAAAACACGGTATCGACGGCCTTGTGGTGATCGGCGGCGACGGATCCTTCGCCGGCGCCCAGAAGCTGGCAAACCTGGGAGTAAACGCTGTAGGCGTACCGGGGACCATTGACCTGGATATCGCATGTACAGAGTATACCATCGGCTTTGACACTGCGGTAAATACGGCTATGGAAGCCATCGATAAAGTCCGGGATACCTCTACTTCCCATGAGCGGGTAAGTATCATCGAGGTTATGGGAAGAAACGCAGGCTATATCGCTCTTTGGTGCGGTATCGCCAACGGCGCAGAGGATATTCTCCTTCCTGAAAAATATGATTACGACGAACAGCGGATCATCAACAACATTATCGATAACCGCAAGAAAGGCAAGAAACACCATATCATCATCAATGCGGAAGGCATCGGCCATTCCGAGGCTATGGCAAAACGTATCGAGGCGGCTACCGGCATCGAGACCAGAGCCACGATCCTGGGACACATGCAGCGGGGCGGCGTTCCTACCTGCAAGGACAGGGTATATGCTTCTATCATGGGAGCAAAGGCGGTAGACGTGCTTCTGGAAGGCAAGACCAAGAGAGTTATCTGCTACAGAAACGGCGAGTATGTGGATATGGACATCAACGAAGCCCTGTCCATGAAGAAATCCGTTTCTGAATATCAGTATGAGGTCAGCTATTCCCTGTCTCACAACTATTCAAAGAATCAGGCGTAAAGAAAACAAAAGCAGAACAGATATAAGGCGTGCGGCAAACCAATGCAGTGCGCCTTTTCCTTTGCGCACCTGGCGGCGCACATATCTTAAGGGGCAAGTCCCAGATCTTCCAGGCAGAGGAATGCCGTTTCCGCAAGGAAGGTAAGAATATAAGGAGAAGAAACATATGATCACAAGCACATCCAACGGACAGATAAAGAAGATACAGCAGCTGCTGAAAAAATCAAAAACCAGAAGAGAGGAGGGGCTTTTCCCGGCGGAAGGGATCAAGATGTTCCGGGAAGCTCCTGCAGACAGGATCGAAAAGATCTATTTAAGCGCTTCTTTTGCAGAAAAAGGAGACTGGATGGAGATCCTCAGGGAAAAAGGACTGGAGGGGAAGGCGGAAAGCCTTGGGGAGATCGTGGAGGACAAAGTCTTCAGGACCCTTTCGGATACGGTGACGCCCCAGGGCGTTCTGTGCCTGATCCGGATAAAAGAGGCCACTCTGGAAGAGATGCTCCCGGAAAATAAGGCTCCTCTCCTTATGATTCTGGAAGACCTTCAGGATCCGGGAAATCTGGGGACCATTCTCAGGACCGGAGAAGGTGCGGGGGTGACAGGGATCATCCTGTCCAAAAATTCTGTGGATATTTATAATCCTAAGGTGATCCGCTCAACCATGGGATCCATCTACCGTATGCCTTTTTACTATACTTCTTCTATCCGGGAGGAGATCCTTCCCTGGCTCAGGGAGAAGAAGATCACCGGATATGCGGCCCACCTGGAGGGC
Organism: uncultured Blautia sp.; assembly: GCA_944384185.1. GTDB lineage: Bacteria > Bacillota > Clostridia > Lachnospirales > Lachnospiraceae > Blautia. The sequence continues at coordinate 10,428 of CALWSM010000070.1, forward strand.
AGGAACAGCTATGACCGGGAGGATTATACAAAGGGCGCCGCCTTCTTTATCGGAAATGAAGGAAAGGGACTGAGCCGGGAGCTGTCTGAAAAGGCGGATATCCGGATTCGGATCCCCATGGAAGGACAGGTAGAATCTCTCAACGCAGCCATGGCCTCGGGAATTTTAATGTATGAGGCCTATCGTCAGAGAAGGAATTTTTTCCTCTAAATTCTGTAAAATGTTACAAAAATTACCCGCTTGACAATAAAATGTAACCTTGATAAAATATGTTCGTAACAAAACTTAATAATTTTGTAACAAATGAAAAGAAAATGTTACAGATTTATCAGGAGGTTATATTTTATGAAAGAAAGAATGAAGAAACTTTTTGCCTGTGCGGGAACGGTTGGGATGATGACTGTCGTTATGGCGGTTCCGGCTATGGCGGATACCAAAGAGAAAGATCGGAATATAGATACAGCAGAAGTCCAGAAAGAATCCTTTGACTGGTCAGATAAGGCGGCGGCAAATGTAAGTACATACGCCAATATCCGCCAGGGATCTGACATCGGAACAGACCGGGTCGGCAAGCTTCCGGCAGGAGCTGTGGTAACGGTAGTGGGAGAAGAAAAGGGCTGGCTGCAGGTGGAATCCGGAGAGGTAGAAGGCTATATCCGGGGAGATCTTCTGGTGACAGGAGAGGCTGCCAGACAGCTTTTTGAAGCTTCTTACGGCGAAGGGGCTGATATTGTAGGGGCAGAGGCTGTAGATGAGGCGGC
>CALWSM010000071.1 GCA_944384185.1 uncultured Blautia sp.
GGGAGACGTGTATCTGGAATCATCGGGAAGGATCCTGGAGCTGGATCTTACCATTAAGAACGTGTGTCCGGACAAAAGGGTGGCTCTGGGGATCATCCTTACAGAGATCGGCTGTTATGGGGAAGAACATCCGAGAGGATTCAAGACGGTGACAATTCCTGCCCATCATTCTTCAGGCTGCCGGGACATCCGGGTAAAATGCATCAGATTTGTACTTCCTGAGGATTTAAATACCTGCGGCGGAAATCCCGGGTCCATGTGCGGAGAAAGAAAATTTAAGGCCCAGGTGATCGCCAATACCATTGATACGGATTTCAAATGCTGTGAGTCTGCAGCCGGCATTTCGTAACGGATAAAGAGGGGATATCCCGGGACAGAAGCGCCCTGGGGTATCCCCTTTCATCCTGCAGGTAAAAGGACTTATTACTGCGTATACAAATTCTGCGCCTCGGGTTATAATGAGAAAAAGAGGAAATACAGGAAGAGACCAGGGAGGTTATAATGAGAGAAAAAAAGCTGAAAGTGGAAAAGCTTTTGCTGCTGTCTGTAAAAATTGCAGTGGGGGCCAGTCTGGCTATTTATATTGCGGAATATTTCCGGCTGGAGAACGCCGCTTCCGCAGGGATCATTACCCTTCTTTCCGTCCTGACCACAAAATGGGGAACCTTGAAGCTCTCTCTTTTGAGGATCCTCACATTCCTGGCCACCGGGGCTGGCTGCTGGCTGATCATCCGGTATGTCCGGGGGGACTGGATAGGGTTTGGAATCTTTCTCTTTTTCATGGTGGGATTTTGTGAGCTGACAGGTCTTCGCAATACCCTTTCTGTAAATGCGGTAATTGCCACACATATACTCACGGCCCGGGATTTCTCCCAAGAATTTTTTCTGAATGAATTCTATCTGGTCCTGATCGGCGTTGCGCTGGCCTTTATCCTGAACCTTTTTCATGGAAATAAAAGCCACAAAAAAGTCATTATCGAAAACATGCGCTATACAGAACGGCAGCTTCAGGAAATATTAGAAAGGCTGGCAGACTATCTGGAAAGCAAAGAGACCGGGGGAAGTATCTGGACAGATATCATCTCTCTGGAGGATAAGCTGCAGTTTTTTGTGGATCAGGCCTGGGAGTATCAGAATAATACCTGGCATTTCCATCCGGGCTATTATATCGACTACTTTGAGATGCGGAAAAAGCAGTATACAGTTCTGCATAATCTTCATTATGAGATCAAAAAGATCAGGACTATGCCGGAACAGGCGGCGGTGGTGGCTGCCTATATCCGTTATCTGAAAAAACATGTGAACGAAATGAACGATCCGAAGGAACAGATAAAACGCCTTCACAGGATCCTGGAAGAGATGGAAAAGACCGCCCTTCCCGCAAGCTGGGAGGAGTTTGAAGGAAAGGCCAAGGTATACCATATCCTGATGGATTTGGAAGAGTTTCTGATCTTTAAAAAACGGTTTGTTGAGGCTCTGGACGAGAAGAAGCTGAGGATTTACTGGAATAAGGAAAAGGCGGAAGAATGATCCTGCCTTCCGAAGATGTTTAGAAATCTTATATTATTTGGTTCCACATACGGTACAAGAAGAAGCAGGGGTATATTATACTTTAAGCAGAGAACAAGGAGGAAAGAAAGCATGCATGTATTTGACTATCAGAAGGTAAAAGATCCCAGATATTTCCGTGAGGGAAGGCTGGCCGCCCATTCCGATCACCGGTATTACGCTTCTGCCCGGGAAGCGGAGGATGGGGAATCCGGATTTACAGAGAGCCTGAACGGACTTTGGAAATTCCATTACGCCCGGAATTACGGTTCCGCCATTCCGGGATTTGAAGCAGTAGACTATAACTGCAGAAGCTGGGAGGATATCCGGGTGCCGGCCCATATCCAGATGGAAGGCTATGATGCGCCGCAGTACGCCAACACCCAGTATCCCTGGGAAGGCCATGAGGAGATCGGCCCGGGAGAGATCCCGGAGAAGTTTAATCCGGTGGCAAGCTATGTGAAATATTTTGAAGTTCCGGAATCCATGAAGGGCAGGAGACTCTTTATCTCCTTCCAGGGAGCGGAAAGCGGTCTGGCTCTCTGGCTGAACGGACATTTTGTGGGGTACAGCGAGGATTCCTTCACCCCTTCCGAATTCGAACTGACGGATTATGTCCGGGAGGGAGAAAACAAGCTGGCGGCCCAGGTGTTTAAATGGACTTCCAGCAGCTGGTGCGAGGACCAGGATTTCTACAGATTTTCCGGGATCTACAGGGACGTTTATCTCTATACCGTGCCCGATGTACATATCCGGGATCTGAGGATCCGGGCTATTCCCGATGAGACTCTGACAAAGGGCAGCCTGGAGATCTGCACAGAAGCCTGGGGAGAAGGAAGAGCAGAGGTCTGCCTCTCAAAAGACGGACAGACTTTCCGGGGTTCCTTTGATCTGAAGGAGGGCGGCCTTACCATGGAGATTGAGAATCCTGCTCTGTGGAGCGCAGAGGATCCTCAGCTTTACGATCTTACCATCCAGGTATACGACACTGCAGGGAACCTTCAGGAATATATTCCGGAGAGAACAGGATTCCGCAGATTCGAGATGAAAGACCGGATCATGACCCTGAATGGCAAACGGATCGTCTTTAAAGGGGTAAACCGTCATGAATTCAGCTCGGTGACCGGACGGCATGTCTCAGAAGAAGAGCTTATCAAAGACTTAAAGACCATGAAGCAGAATAACATCAATGCGATCCGTACCTGCCATTATCCCGACGCCTCTTTGATCTACCGTCTCTGTGATGAATACGGACTGTATATGATCGATGAGACTAACCTGGAATCTCACGGATCCTGGGATACGGTGAAGGATTCCGGAGACTTCTCAGGAGTCGTACCCTGCGACCGGCCGGAATGGCTGGATATGATGCTGGATCGGGCTAACTCCATGTACCAGAGAGATAAGAACCATCCGGCGATCCTGATCTGGTCCTGCGGCAACGAGGCTTTCGGCGGAAAGGATATTTTTGAAATGTCCCAGTTTTTCCGCAGAGAAGACCCCACCCGTCTGGTCCACTATGAAGGCGTTTTCCATGACCGGCGGTACAATGACACCAGCGATATGGAAAGCCAGATGTATCCTTCTGTAGAGAATATTAAAAAGTTCCTGGAAAAGGACAGGAGCAAGCCTTTTATCTGCTGTGAATATACCCACGCTATGGGCAATTCCTGCGGGGCCATGCACAAATATACAGACCTGACCGATACAGAGCCTATGTATCAGGGAGGCTTTATCTGGGATTATATTGACCAGACCCTGTACAAAAAAGACCGGTACGGCAAAGAGTTCCAGGCTTATGGCGGTGATTTTGGAGAGCGCCCTACAGATTATGAGTTCAGCGCCAACGGCATCGCCTATGGAGGAGAGAGAAATCCTTCTCCTAAGATGCAGGAGGTAAAGTTTAACTATCAGAACATTACGGCACAGGTAGGAAAAAGCCAGGTAAAGGTGATCAACAAAAACCTGTTCCTGAATACGGACTGCTTTGACTGTGTGGTCACTGTTGCGAGAGATGGAAAGGTGATCCGCCAGGCAAAGCTGGATACAGCGGTAGCTCCTTTATCAGAGGGAACCTACGACCTGCCCACAGCCGAAGAGACAAAGGCCGGAGAATACGGGATCACGGTATCCTTCCTTTTGAAAGAAGATACCCTTTGGGCGGCTAAGGGACATGAGGTTGCCTTCGGACAGTATGTTTATCAGGTACAGGGCGAGACAAAGAAATCCGGGAAAAGGCTTGAAGTGATCCGAAGCCCTCATAATATCGGCGTACAGGGAGAGAACTTTGAAGTGATCTTTTCTGCGCTGAACGGAGGGCTGGCTTCCTATAAATACGGCGGAAAGGAAATGATCGAGGCCATTCCGAAACCAAATTTCTGGAGAGCTCCTACAGATAATGATAACGGAAACTTTATGGCTGCAAGATATGGACAGTGGAAGATCGCCAGTCTGTATGCTACCCATAAAGACTACCGTGAGAGTACCTACGCAAGAACCCTGGAGCCTGAGCTGGAAACAGAGGATGGTAAGGTGAAGGTGTGCTTTACTTATATCCTTCCAACAAAACCTGCCGCTCAGTGCCGGCTGTCCTATGAAGTGGACGGAGAAGGAAGGATAAAGACCACCCTTTCCTACGATCCGGTGAAAGAGCTGGGAGATATGCCGGAATTTGGCGTTATGTTTAAATTTAACGCAGATTACGACCATCTGGAATGGTACGGCCTGGGCCCGGCGGAGACCTATGCCGACCGGTGCAGGGGAGCACGGCTGGGCGTTTACCGGAATCTGGTCAAAGATAACATGGCGGCCTATATCGTGCCTCAGGAATGCGGGGCAAAGATCGGCGTCCGGTATGCAAAAGTAACAGACAGAAAGGGAAGGGGCATGCTCTTTGAGATGGATCCGGAATGCGGTCCGATGATGTTCTCCGCTCTGCCTTATACGCCTCACGAACTGGAAAACGCCAGACATCCCTATGAGCTTCCGGAGGTGCATTATACAGTAGTCCGGGCGGCGCTGGGCCAGATGGGCATTGGCGGAGACGACAGCTGGGGAAGTCCGGCACACCCGGAATACCTGCTCAACCCAGATGAAAAAATGGAGTTTTCTTTCAGCTTTAAAGGAATCTGAGGATTTTCAGATCCCCTTTGGCAGACTTGAAAAGCCGGTTTTCCTGTTTTTGGAAAGGGCTTTGGCTCTTGTGCTTTTCTGAAATTTATGTTACCCTCTATTGTCAGGGATACCTGCTTTTGCCGGTATCCCTGGAATAGAGGGTAATTTGTAATAAGTGGAAAAGCAGCCTGTAAGGCAGAATGGAGATTTTATGACAGAATGGATGGGGCATGTTTTTATACATGCGGTTACAGACACGCTCCGGCTGGTGCCGTTTCTCTTCCTTACGTATCTGGTGATGGAATATCTGGAACATAAAACCCGGAAGACTACCCAGGGAATGATACGAAAGGCAGGAAAGCTGGGACCGCTGATCGGAGGGATTGCAGGAGTGTTCCCCCAGTGCGGTTTTTCCGCAGCCGCTTCCAGCTTTTATGCCGGCGGCGTGATTTCTGTGGGAACCTTAATGGCAGTTTTTTTATCCACTTCCGATGAAATGCTGCCTATTTTTATCTCGGAATCTGTAGAAATGCCGGTGATCCTGAAGATCCTGGGCGTCAAGATCCTGATCGGGGCGGTTTCCGGCTTTGTCCTTGATATTCTCTGGAGAGCAGGGAGCAGGAAAAGAAAAGCGTATCATGAACACAGGCATATCCATAAGGAACGCCATGAGAAGGACATCCATGATCTTTGCGAACACGAGCACTGTCACTGCGAGGAAGGAAGTATCCTGAAATCAGCGGTGATCCATACTCTTCAGATCACAGTATTTATCTTTCTGGTGACCCTTGCCATCGGATTTCTGGTGGAGATCCTGGGCGAAGACCAGATCGGCGCCATCATTGGAAACCAGCCGGTGCTGGGAGTCCTGCTGGCCGGCCTGGTAGGAATGATCCCCAACTGTGCCGGTTCTGTGATCATTACCCAGATGTATCTGGGCGGTATCCTGGGTACAGGACAGATGCTGGCCGGTCTGCTGGCAGGAGCCGGCGTGGGGATCCTGGTGCTGTGCCGGACTAACCGGGGAGCAAAGGAGAATCTGGGGATCATCGGCCTGCTCTACGGCATCAGCGTATGCTGGGGAATCCTGTTTGAAACACTGGGCGTCACTTTTTAAAACCGGAGGAAGATTATGAAGGTTTACGATCTGCACTGCGATACCATCAGTGCAATTTACGAAGGAAGAAAAGAGGGGAAGGACCTTTCCCTTGCCGAAAGCGGCCTTCAGGTAGATCTGGAGAAAATGAAAAAGGGAGATTACCGGCTCCAGACCTTTGCTATTTTCCTGGACAGGGCAAGTACCGAGAACTGTTTTGCCGCAGCCAGGGAAATGGCGGAACTGTTTAAAAGAGAACTGGAGAAAAATCAGGATAGGATTTCTCAGGTCTATAGCTATGAGGACATTGTGAGAAACCGCAGGGAGGGCAGGCTTTCTGCCCTTCTTTCTCTGGAGGAAGGGGGAATCTTTGAAAAATCCCCGGAAGATCTAAAGTGGTTTTATGACCGGGGAGCCAGGATCGCAACTCTGACCTGGAATCATGAAAACGACCTGGGCTACCCCAACTGCCAGGGAGACCCCTTTAAAGAGCATCCCTGGAGCTGGGGCGAGGAAAGGGGACTGAAGGAAAAAGGGATCCGATTCCTGGAGCAGATGGAAAGCCTGGGGGTGATCCCCGATGTGTCCCATCTGTCTGACGGAGGGTTCTGGGACGTGGCGAGATACTGCCGGAAGCCTTTTCTGGCCACCCATTCCAACGCCAGAGGCGCCGCCCCTGAGGCGGCCAGAAACCTTACCGACGAGATGATCCGGACGCTGGCGGACAGGGGAGGGATCCTTGGCCTGAATTACTGCGTCAGCTTTGTAAGAGAAAACTGGAAGCCCGGCCAGCCGGGAGCCAGGATGGAAGAGCTGATCCGGCAGATCCGGTATATCGTCAATACAGGGGGTGAAGAGTGCCTGGCCCTGGGATCGGACTTTGACGGGATCGAGGAAGCCCCGGAGATGGAAGATGCGGCAGGGATGCCGAAACTGGCGGAAGCTATGGAAGCGTCGGGAATTTCCCACAGCCTTACAGAGAAGATCTTCTGGAAAAATGCAGACAGGTTTCTGCGGGAGAATCTGAGATGATATAGTTTTGTACAGGCAGTTACATATGTATACGGAGTGTATGGCTGGCGGACATAAATACTTTTGAATAGAGAAGTGTTTATGTCCGCCAGCTTTTATATTTTAATCAATTTAACATCGTCAAAATATAAAAAATGACGAGATTAAATTGATTAAGCGGATAGATTATGATATGATGATTTATATTTCATAAGACTATGGGAAGGAGCAAATATGCGATCTCTTGGTTATAAGGATAGGTATATCAGATTATTGCAACCGGATATTGTCAGTCTCGTTTCTCAAATACATGAACAGAAAGTAAGACAGATATTCGCTACAGAAACGAAAGCGGATAGTTTTGCGCAATTAGCAGAAAGGGCGAAAATAAAAAGTATCAAAGCCTCAAATCAGATGGAGGGAATTGATACCTCAGACAGCCGTTTAAAGAAAATAGTCTGTGACAAAACAGTGCCAAAAACCTGTAGCGAAAAGGAAATCGCCGGATATAGGGAGGCATTGAATGGAATCTGTCAGAATTATGCATATATGCCAGTCAAGCCGTCTACCATACTTCAGCTCCATCAGGAGCTATATAAGTTTACCGGAAATAAAGGCGGATATTTTAGATCGCCAGATGATGCTGTAGTGGCACAGACAGGTCGGCAAGATAGTGAAGCTGCAGGGGGGCGGCCGGCGGCAGCAGGAGAAGTTGCGGAATATATAAATGCTATCTGCCAGGATTTCCAGGATACATGCAGGGATCCTTTATATGATCCGCTGCTTGTGATCCCAATGTTTATTTTGGATTTTTTGTGTGTTCATCCGTTTTATGCTGGTAACAGGCGTATAAGCCGTTTACTAACACTGCTCTTGCTGTACCGTTCGGAATATACAGTAGGAATGTACAGCAGCATTGAAAAGCTGATCGAGAAGACGAAGGGAAGCTACGAAAAAACATTGCGGGACAGTGCCTTAGGTTGGCATGAGGGAAGTAATCATGATCTGCCCTTTGTCAGGTATATGCTGAAGATCATAATTGCTGCTTACAGAGACTTTTCTTCAGTGCAATTCACTATCACAAGCGGTATGCCAAAACCAGAGAGAGTACGGGAAATTATCCGTAATTCTTCTAAAAAAATAACCAGGGCGGATATTATGAAGAAGTGTCCGGACATCAGCCGCGTTACAGTGGAACGGGCACTTACAGAAATGGTAAAAAATCAGGAAATACTAAAGATTGGGGGCGGTCGTTATACCGCCTATACATGGAACAGGGAGAAAGAATAAATGATTACAGGTGAATTAAAAAGTAAAATTGACGGTCTGTGGGAAATTTTCTGGACCGGGGGACTTACAAATCCTCTGGATGTGATTGAACAGATGACCTATCTTATGTTTATCCATGATCTGGATGATGCGGATAACCTTCATAGTAAAGAAAGTGCGATGCTGGGGTTGCCATATGAAAGCGTTTTCGCAGAGGAAATCGTGATCGGCGATCGGACGATACCGGGAAATCAGTTGAAGTGGAGCGTTTTCCACGACTTTCCTGCACAGAAAATGTATACGACTATGCAGGAATGGGTTTTTCCATTTATTAAAAATCTTCATGGTGATAAAGAAAGCGCATATGCCAAATATATGGGAGACGCTATTTTCAAAATACCGACCCCGCTTATGCTGGATAAAATCGTAACAGCTATGGATGAAATATATGCGCAGATGGCGCAGTTAAAAACAGCAGATACCAGGGGCGATGTATACGAATACCTGTTGTCTAAGCTTGCGACTGCCGGGGTAAACGGTCAGTTCAGAACCCCCAGGCACATTATCAGGATGATGGTGGAATTAATGGAGCCTAAGGCAGATGAGATCATATGTGATCCGGCCTGCGGAACTTCCGGCTTTCTTGTGGCGGCCAGCGAATATCTGAAGGAACACCGGAAAGAGGAAGTATTTTTTGACAGAAAGAATAAAGAACATTATATGAATCATATGTTCCATGGATTTGATATGGACCGGACCATGCTTAGGATCGGGGCTATGAACATGATGACCCATGGAGTAGATAATCCATTTATTGAATATCGGGACAGCCTTTCCGAACAGAATCCGGATAAAGAGAAATATAGTCTGATATTAGCCAATCCTCCCTTTAAAGGGAGTCTTGACTATGATACCGTTTCACCGGACTTGCTGAAAATATGCAAGACCAAGAAGACAGAGCTTTTATTTTTGGCATTATTCTTAAGAATGTTGAAAACAGGGGGAAGATGTGCCTGTATCGTACCGGACGGCGTATTATTCGGCTCATCAAAGGCACATAAAGCAATCCGGAAAGAACTGGTAGAAGAAAACCGTCTGGAGGCTGTAATCTCCATGCCCTCCGGGGTGTTCAAACCATATGCGGGAGTTTCAACAGCGATTCTGATCTTTACGAAAACAGGACACGGGGGAACCGATCAGGTATGGTTTTACGACATGAAAGCAGACGGATTCAGCCTGGACGATAAGCGGACTGCTGTTAAAGAGAACGATATTCCCGACATTATCTTTCGGTTCAAAAACAGGGAGAAAGAAAAAGAACGGAAACGTACAGAACAGTCCTTCATGGTGGATAAGAAGGACATAGTAGAAAATGAATATGATCTTTCCATTAACAAATATAAAGAGGTTGAATATGTTCCGGTGGAATATCCGCCCACAGAAGAGATTATGGCAGATCTTTATAAGATGGAAGAGGAGATCGCAAAAAATCTTGATGAGTTAAAAGAACTGCTGAAGAAGGAGATGAAGTAGATTATTGAACACATATCTGGCATATTTTGATGAAACGGGTGATGATGGGCTTACATTATTATCAAGTGATCATTTTATTTTAACAAGTTTATATATGCCTGCAGAAAAATGGCAAAGCAATTTTGATAAAATAAAACAGTTGCGCAAACAGCTTAAAAAGGAATATGGATTTCATATTAGTGAAGAGATGCATACAAAACATTTTTTGACAGATAAGAATCCATATAGGAAATACAAATGGTCAAAAGAGGAAAAGCAGGAGATTATCATTGCGTTTACTAAGATGATCGGAACAATGGATGTGAAGATTATAAATGTGATCATCGATAAAACAAAAATCAAAAGAGATGATTATTCTATACTGGAAAATGCGCTTAAGTATAATATACAGAGAATAGAAAACGACAGTAACGGGGAGTGGAATTATTTAATTATCACTGATGCGGGAAGAATCGCACCGATGAGGAAGACCGCAAGAGCAATGCGTGTTTATAATCCTATACAGTCTCAATACACCGGATACTTAAACCAACCGATCAAAAATATGATAGAGGATATTATGGAAAAAGATTCATCGGAATCATATTTTATACAGATGTGTGATTTTATATCATTTTTTGTCCATTTGTATTTTGTCAGCCATGACAGACAAAAAGATTTGCCTAAGAGAGTTATGAATGTAATTGACAAGAATTTTGTGGGTAGAGTAATGGCAACTCTTAAGCAGAGCGGGAGACTTAATTTGAAAGCTAATGAAAAGAATACATATGGATTGGTGATATATCCCAAATAAAAACACCACCTACATCGCATTCGCGGGTTCAGTGGTTCACTTATATTATATGAAAAAGATATGGATTCGTCAATGGTAAAAACGAAACTCTTCGCTGTGTGGAAGATAGGAAAACCTTCAAGGGAAAGAAAAATATCATGGTGCAACACTTGTAGTAAAGAAAATGGTGCAGGAAATGTTTCTGCATGGTAAACATAAAAAAGAAGCGAGTATGCCGCTTGAGCCAAAATGACTGTACGGTAAAAAACCGCTTCTTTCACTTTATTTTATTAGAGTTAGCTCTGAAAATCAATAGAAAAGTTTAGGAATAAAGAATGGAAAGATCTAAAAGATGTGGAAATTCGGATTTGTGGGG
>CALWSM010000072.1 GCA_944384185.1 uncultured Blautia sp.
TTATTTAAAAATTTAAATTGACAGAAGACAGAGGATATGGTATGTTAAACCTAAAGGAAGGGCTTTTGCTGCTGGCGTATTAGATGGAGAACCATAAGGTGGCAGAAGCTTATAGAGAAGCCGGACGTCTGGGCGACATTTATCAAAAGAGAGATAAATGCCGCCCTTGTTTGTTCTATAGGAGAGTTCTCAAACGGTTCTATAGAAGAGAGGGAGTTGTTGCGGGCTTGCCCGCTTTGTTTTCAGAAGGGAGGAATCTTTTATTGAGCAGATTAAGTATCATTACACAAAACAAAGCCCAGGCAACGGTGGAAGAGCTGTATAAAGACCTGGAAAGAAGGATCAGCGCCAGTCCCCCGGGACTGTGCCCGGTGGATCTGGCCGCATCTTTTCTGAAACTCTGTCACGCCCAGTCCTGCGGAAAATGCGTGCCCTGCAGAGTGGGACTTGGACAGCTTCAGAAGCTGATGGAGCAGGTGCTGGACGGCCGGGCGGATCTTTCTGTGATCGACCTTATTGAAAAGACCGCACAGAATATTTTCTATTCTGCAGACTGCGCCATCGGCTACGAAGCGGCCAGAATGGTTTTGAAAGGGATCCGGGGCTTCCGGGACGATTTTGAGGAGCACATTTTAAGAGGAAGATGTAAATTTGAACTGAACCAGCCGGTTCCCTGCGTATCCCAATGTCCTGCAGGCGTGGATATCCCCGGCTATGTAGCTCTGGTAGCGGAAGGCCGGTACGGAGATGCGGTACGGCTGATCCGAAAGGACAATCCTCTTCCCGCAGTATGCGGCCTGATCTGCGAGCATCCTTGCGAGGTGCGGTGCCGCAGGACCATGGTGGACGACCCGGTCAATATCCGGGGATTGAAACGATTTGCAGTAGATCATGCAGGAGACGTTCCCCTTCCTGTACCGGCAGTGGCTACAGGAAAGAAGGTGGCCGTGATCGGCGGCGGTCCGGGAGGCATCAGCGCAGCCTATTATCTTACCCTTATGGGACATGAGGTAACAATCTTTGAGCAGAGAAAGAAGCTGGGAGGCATGCTCCGCTACGGAATTCCCAACTATCGTCTGCCAAGAGAGGAACTGGACAGGGAGATCAACCATCTCCTGAGCCTGGGTATCCATGTAAAGACAGAGGTAACCGTAGGAGAAGATCCCAATATCGCAGATTTAAGAGAAGAATATGACGCAGTCTATATTGCTATCGGAGCCCATATTGACAGAAAGATCGGTATTGAAGGGGAAGAGGCCCAGGGCGTGATCTCCGCTGTGGAACTTCTCCGGGAGATCGGAGACGACGAGATGCCGGATTTCACAGGAAAGGAAATCGTGGTCATCGGCGGCGGCAACGTAGCCATGGACGTAGCCCGGTCTGCGGTGCGTCTGGGAGCAAAGCGGGTCCGGATCGCCTACCGGAGACGGCGGGTAGACATGACCGCCATGGAAGAGGAGATCGAGGGCGCTATCGAGGAAGGCTGTGAACTTCTGGATCTCCATGCGCCGTTAAGGATCGAGGTGGATGACCAGGGCCGGGCGGCGGCTTTGTGGGTGCAGCCTCAGATCATCGGCCCTATGAAACACGGAAGACCGGTTCCTATGGTATCGACAAAAGCCCCTGTGCGCCTTGGTTGTGATATTGTGATCGTAGCCATCGGCCAGGGTATCGAATCCAAAGAATTTGAAAAGCAGGGGATCCCGGTGAAACGGGGCGTTATCGAGGCTATGAGCTGGAGCGGTGTCAAGACGAAGGATATTACCGGCGTTTTTGCAGGCGGGGACTGCGTTACCGGGCCTGCCACTGTTATCCGGGCGATTGCCGCAGGGAAAGTGGCGGCGGCTAATATCGATGAATTTCTGGGGTACAATCATGTGATCTCTGCAGATGTGGAAATTCCGAGAGTCCGTCTGGATGACAACCGCAGCTGCGCCAGAGTGAATATGAAAGTCCGTCAGGCTTCTGAGAGGATCAAAGACTTTGAGCCGATCGAAGAAGGAATGACCTGTGAAGAAGCCTGTCAGGAAGCCAGAAGATGTATCCGCTGCGATCACTTCGGCTTTGGGATTCTGAAAGGAGGCAGGATTGAAAAATGGTAAAACTGACGATAAACGGAAAAAATGTGGAAGTAAAGGAAGGAACCACTATTTTAGACGCTGCGTCCCAGGCCGGGATCCGGATTCCAACCCTGTGCTTCCTGAAGGATATTAATGAGATCGGCGCCTGCCGGGTCTGTGTGGTAGAGGTAAAGGGCTGCGCCAAGCTGGTGACGGCCTGCAATAATGAAGTGTGGGACGGTATGGAGGTGTTTACCAACAGCCCCAAGGTCCGGGAAAGCCGGAGAAACAATGTGGAGCTGATCCTGTCCCAGCATGACTGCAAATGCGCTACCTGTGTGCGGAGCGGCAACTGCAGCCTCCAGACCATTTCCAACGATCTGGGGATCCTGGATCTGCCCTTTGAGATCGAACTGCCCAGATCCGGATGGCCTATGGATTTCCCGCTGATACGGGATGCAAAAAAATGTATAAAATGTATGCGCTGTATCCAGGTCTGCGACAAAATCCAGAGTCTGAATATCTGGGACGTGGCGGGGACCGGATCCAGGACAACGGTAGATGTTTCCAGAAACCGGAAGATCAATGAGTCAGACTGCGCTCTCTGCGGCCAGTGTATCACCCATTGCCCTGTCGGCGCTTTAAGAGAAAGGGACGACCGCAGCAGGGTGCTGGATGCCCTGGCAGATCCTGAGAAGATCACGGTAGTCCAGCTTGCCCCGGCGGTGCGTACCTCCTGGGGAGAGTCTTTCGGCCTGACCAGGGAGTTTGCAACCGTTAAAAGACTGGTGGCCGCCCTTCGGAAGATCGGGTTTGATTATATTTTTGACACCAATTTCAGTGCAGACCTGACCATCATGGAAGAGGGCAGTGAATTTCTGGAAAGACTGAAAAAAGGCGATCTGGATCAGTATCCCATGTTTACTTCCTGCTGCCCCGGCTGGGTAAGGTTTATGAAGTCCCAGTATCCGGATATGGTGGATCAGCTGTCCAGTGCGAAATCTCCTCAGCAGATGTTCGGCGCAGTGGCAAAATCCTATTACGCCCAGCTTTTGGGAGTGGATCCTTCCAGGATCTTTTCTCTGTCTATTATGCCCTGCATTGCAAAAAAACATGAGTGCGATATTCCGGTGATGAATGATGCGGGAGCCGGTCAGGATGTAGATGCAGTGCTGACTACCAGAGAAGTGGTCCGTCTGATCCGCTCGGAGCATATAGATCCTTCGAAACTGGAGGAAGAAGAATTTGATGCGCCCCTGGGAACCGGAACCGGCGCAGGCGTTATCTTCGGAGCTACGGGAGGCGTTATGGAGGCAGCCCTGCGTACCGCTTATTATCTGGTGACAGGAAGAAATCCCGACCCGGATTCCTTTAAAAAGGTGAGAGGAATGGAAGGCTGGAAGGAAGCAGAATTCAATCTGGCAGGACAGACCATCTGCGTGGCGGTGGCCAGCGGCCTTGGAAATACCAGAAAGCTGATGAAAGCCATCCGCAAAGGCAAGGTGAAATATGATTTCGTAGAGATCATGGCCTGTCCCGGCGGCTGTACCGGAGGCGGCGGACAGCCTATCAGGGACGGGGAAGAATTGTCTGAAGCGAGAAACCAGGTGCTTTACGGGCTGGATAAGGTAAATGATCTGCGGTTCTCCCACGAGAATCCTTCGGTAGCCAGATGCTATCAGGATTATCTGGGAGCTCCCCTTTCTGAAAAAGCCCATCATCTCCTCCATACGGATCATCATGCATGGAAGATGCCGGGAGAAGAATAGAACCTATCTGAGATTCCTAGGATAAGAAAAGCCTCTGAAAGGAGTTCTGTGCAGACTCCTTTTAGAGGCTTTTTCCGTACAGCTGTAAAAATCCGGATCAGGACATCCGGGAGAAATGCTCGATGGCCTTGGCAAATTCTGCTATGGTCTTGTCTGCATCCCCGTGCTCGATGCCGTCTCTCACACAGTGGTTCAGGTGTCCCTCCAGAACTACCTGTCCTACTTTGTGGAGGGCGCTTTTTGCCGCATTTATCTGGATCAGGACATCTTCACAGGGCACATCCTCATCGATCATTTTATCTATTGCGTTTAACTGCCCCATGATCTTCTTCATGCGGCGGTGAAGATTGGGGGCGTCCATGCATTGTTTCATAATCGGTTACCTGCCTTTCTTAATGTATAGTGCAATTATAGCACCAGGCGGGGGACATGAAAAGAAATAGAATTAAAAAAAGAAAATCGAAAATCCTTGACTTAGAGCCGGGTTCAGGTTATATCCTTATACCAGAAGCATTTAAAGGAAAGGAGAGAGGACCATGACTATAGCGGAAGTCAGCAAGAAATATAATATTTCACAGGATACCCTTCGCTATTACGAAAGGATCGGATTGATCCCTCCGGTGCCCAGAACGAAAAGCGGGATCCGCAATTACGACGAGGCCTCCTGCGGCTGGGTGGAGCTGATGAAGTGTATGAGAAAGGCCGGGGTACAGATTGAGGCTCTGATCGAGTATGTGGATCTTTTTCAGCAGGGCGACGCAACGCTGGAAGCCAGGAAAAATATCCTGGTAGACCAGAGAGAGCAGCTTATATCCCGAATGGAAGAAATGCAGGAATCCTTAGACCGGCTGAATCGGAAGATCGAAAATTATGACCGGGATATGAGGAAAGCCGAGGAACACCTGAGAGACCTGGAGGAAAAACGTCAGGGCGTATAAAAGATCCAGGAGATGTATTCTGATCGGCCGGGGTACTGTACGGCAGATCAACAAAGCGGAGGAGAAAGTATGGAGAGTCTGAAAGAAATCTGCAGCCGTATCAAATTGCAGAAAGAAGTAGAAGCGGCAGTTCTGGAAATGGAAGTGAAACGGGAGTTTTCCGGTGCAGATAAAGAAATCCGGAAACTGACAGAGGCAGAGAACTGGCAGAAGGCGAGAGCAGATCTGAAGCAGTCCATAGGAGAAGATCCCAGGGGAATGAAGATCCTTTACTGCATGTTAAAAGCCGCTGAGATATCCTGGGAAAAATATCAGGAACAGGGGATCGAAGGGAAAGTCTTTGACGATACCATGAAATGCTTTACCAGATTTATAGAAGAACATAAGGCCAGCTATGGGGTTTATGGCTTTGACCGGGATTTCTGGACCGGGAGGCAGCTTTCTCTCCAGCTTTTCCGTCTGGGAGAGCTGGAATACGAAAAAGCGGAAGAGGAAAATGGAGAAAGATATATATCCATCCATATTCCTTCTGACGCAGTCCTGGAGCCGGAGAAGATCCAAGAGTCTCTGGCCAGGGAGAAAGCTTTTTGGGACAAGCAGGATCCTTTCTGGAATAGTGTTCCCTATAAATGCTGTTCCTGGCTGCTGAGCCCGGCCCTGAAAGAACTTCTGGGAGAAAATTCCAGGATCCTGAAATTCCAGGAAATGTTTACGGTAACACAGGTCTTTAAAGAACGGGATGGATTTATGGAATGGGTATTTAAGCGGAAAGATATTCCGCTGGACCAGCTTCCGGAAGAAACATCTCTTCAGAGGAACATGAAAGCCCATCTCCTCTCCGGGGGCTGGGTAGGAGAAGGAATGGGCTGTTTGAAAGACAGATATATCCCTGCATATTTTTGACGGCGGGTTATCCCTGGAAATTTTTCAGTGCGGCAGCTACAGAGCGGGACATTTCAAGAGAAAAATCCGCCTGATATTTTCTTTTGCAGAACCGTTCCATCCAGGAATTGAAGTCCTCGCCTTTTAAATCAGCGATGCTTTGCCGGATCTCTTCCGGAGAAAATTCAGGATAACGATTTTCGTGGACAATAAAGTCAAGGGGAGCCCTCCTTGGCTTTTCTCTTTCCTGCTGCTGGGCTGTGGGATAGCCGAACACCAGCATAAGAGCGGGAAATACAAATTCCGGCAGATGAAGCAACTCTTTGTGGACTTCATAGTTTTCCATGATATCGCCGATGTAACAGGAACCGATCCCCAGGCTTTCCGCTGCTGTTACAGCGTTCTGAGCGGCGATGGCGGCGTCCTGGACGGCAAGGAGAAAATCTCCGGGACCGGGTTTCCTGGGAGAACAGCCGGCGATGGTAAAGGCCTGATACCACTTCTGGAAATCTGCACAGAAAACCAGGACCATTTTTCCCTTTGCGATAAACGGCTGATTGTCGCAGGTGACAGCCAGCCGTTCTTTCAATTCCCGGCTGGTTATATCCAGAATCGTATACATCTGCTGATTCCCTGCGGTGGGAGCTTCTGTGGCGGCACGGAGGATCGCCTCTTTACATTGGTGGGAGATTTCCTGATCCGTATAGGAACGTACAGATTTCCTTGAGAATAAGCTTTTTATGATCTCGTTCATAATAAAATCCTCCAGATGGTTCATGATATGTATCATTATAAAAAAGAACTTTATCTTTGTCTATCAGGAAAGTTTTTTTCTTGAACCAGTGGTGGAAAATGTTTATAATAGTGGAAAAGGAAAGACGGGAGGGTTTTTATGAAAGATAATCATTGCGCATATTGTATGGGAGGAGAGCTGCTGGACAAATTCGGGATCAAGATCTGCGATCTGGAGGTAAGCCAGCTTATCCTCTTTAAGGAACAGAGTAAACCGGGAAGATGTATCGTAGCTTATAAAGACCATGTAAGCGAGATCGTAGATATCAGCGATGAGGAAAGAAACCGGTTCATGGCAGACGTAACAAGGGCGGCAAGAGCTCTTCATAAGGCCTTTCATCCGGATAAGGTAAACTACGGCGCATATGGAGATACCGGCTGCCATCTTCACATGCATCTGGTTCCCAAATATCAGGGGCAGGATGAGTGGGGAGGCGTGTTCCAGATGAATCCGGATAAGAAATACCTGGGACAGGAAGAATATGAAGAGATGATCGAAAAGATCAGAGCCTGTCTGTAGTAAGCCGGGAAAGCCGGGAAGTCCGGCGTATGGGATCATAAAAAAGAAATCCGCCGGAAGGATGGGAGATAGATTTTTTCTCTCCATTCCGGCGGGTTTCTTTTTGAAAAACTACAGAGCGGCGTATACATCCGCCAGCAGCTTCAGAAAGAATTCCTGGTCAAAGCGGCTGGTATCGATGCACATCTGATAGTTGGACAGATCTTTCCATTTTTCATCCGTAAAGAATTCATAGTAGGATTTTCTGGTCTTGTCCATTTTCTTTACCAGAGCCCGGGCGCTTTTTTCTTCCCTGCCAAGACGCTCCATAATGGCCTGGACACGGTATTCAAAAGGCGCATAGACAAACAGGCTGAAGCATTTGTCTCCTAAAATATAATTGGCGCATCTTCCCACGATGACACAGTCCTCTCTCTGGGCCAGCTCCTGGATCACCTGACTCTGGGTTTCAAATAATACATCGTTCATTGGATGAAAATGATACTGGGGCTCCATCTGCATCTGCTCTTTTACAGGCAGCCGCCACTGGCTGGCCTTTTTTTCGTCCACCTTTTCCAGTTCTTTGTAAGGGATCTGATTTTTTTCGCTTGCCAGACGGATCAGTTCCTTATCATAGAAACCGATCCCCAGTTTTTCTGCGAGGGCCTTTCCCAAAAGCCGTCCGCCGCTTCCATACATTCTGTTGATTGTAATAATACGATGTGCCATAGAGATACCCCCTTTCCACAGACACATATTTTTTGTTAAATAAATTATAGCACAGATCTGAAAAATCCTCTATGAAAAAGAATAGGCAAAAGAGAAAAACAGGGCTCTTTCCAGAAAATCGTCCCAGAAAATATCGTATCTGGTTGCTTTTTCAGGAAAATTATATTATATTAAAGAATGAAATGTCCGAAACAGGGGCAAAAATAGAAACAACTTCTATATAGGATATATAAAAAGGAGCAGTGAGATGGAAAATAGAAACCGTGAGAATACCACAAAATCGGTAAAAAAGAAGAGAAAGCGGATCAACTGCGCATTCCGGACTGTGGGTAAATTTCTGGTGCTTATACAATCGCTTCTGACCCTGGTTTTTCTTGCCTTTATATGGAGACTGGGCATGATCCCGGCAAAATATGTGGCAGGCCTGGGGGCGATCCTTCTGGTATTTGCAGCGCTTTTATTTACTCTTCAGGCGATTTCAAGAGGAAAGGCGATTATCAGTAAGCTGGTCAGTATACTTATGTCAGCGGTGCTGGTCTTTGGCTCTGTATATTTGTACAGAACTCATGATGCAGTATGGGATATCAGCGGAGATACGCTGGGGACCCAGATCAGCAGCATGCTGGTTGCCGTAAGAAGCGACGATCCTGCTGAGAAGGTGTCAGATACAGCAGATTATATATATGGCGTGCAGCATAGCGAAGATGGAAGCGATGTGGACAGAGCTATGGAAAGGGTTAATGAAGAAGCCGGAACCGAAGTTATGACCGCAGAGTACGGAACCTTAAATGAACAGGCCGGAGCCCTTTTGGACGGCAGCGTTCAGGCGATCGTCTATAATGAAGGCTATGGAGGGATCCTGGAGGAGGTTTATGAGAACTTTCAGAGCCAGATAAAAGTCATTGCCCAGTACAGTATTGAGAGTGAAGATAATACAAGTGCGGCGATCCAGGGCAAGGCGGCAGAGGTAAATGTTGAGAATGAGAGCTTCAATATCTACATCAGCGGTATTGACGTATATGGCCCGGTAAGTACAAAGAGCCGGAGTGATGTGAACATCATTGCGACGGTAAATCCTACTACGAAACAGATCCTTCTTTCTAATACACCCAGGGATTACTATGTGACCATACCGGGAGTGAGCGGAGACAGTAAAGATAAACTGACCCATGCAGGTATCTATGGAGTGGACAGATCCATGGCTACCTTGGAGAATCTCTATGGCATTGAGATCCCATTCTATGCGAGAGTGAATTTTACATCTCTGATCACTCTGGTAGATGCTATGGGAGGCGTTGATGTGAATTCTGAGTATGCGTTCACTACCAACGGCGACGGCGGTGCTGTGATCAGCGTACAGGAGGGGATCAATCATTTTGACGGAAAGGAAGCTCTTGCATTTTCAAGGGAGCGTTACAGTCTGGAAGGCGGCGACAATCAGAGAGGAAAGAATCAGATGGCGGTGATCCAGGCTATGATCCAGAAAATGATGACTCCGGAAATGCTTTTGAAAGCGCCGGATCTGATCTCCCAGGTAAGCGACAGTGTAGAGACAAATATGTCCATGGAACAGATCCAGAAACTGATCCAGAATCAGTTAAGCACCGGAGGAAGCTGGAATGTTAAGACAATGGCGGCTGAGGGTACCGGAGACAGCCAATACTGTTATTCTATGCCGGGAATGGCGCTGTATGTCATGCATCCGGATCAGTCCAGCGTAGACGCTATTAAGTCTGAGATGCAGGCTGTGGAAAACGGCGAGATACTCACACAATAATGAAATATGTAGAAAAAGGGGCTGCTGCGGCAGCTCCTTTTTGCAGTATACGCCGGTGGGGCGAACGTCGTGCTTGCACAAGGGATGGAAGATAAAATCAGGTTCTCAGGTAGGAACGCATATTTTTTAGAGCATGCTTTTCCAGACGGCTTACCTGAGCCTGTGAAATCCCGATTTCCTGAGCAACCTCCATTTGTGTTTTTCCCTGATAAAACCGCATTTCTATAATGTTCCGCTCTCTTTTATCAAGACGTTTCAACGCTTCTTTCAGGGAGAGGTCTTCCACCCAGTTTTCTTCTTTATTGTTTTTGTCGCTGATCTGGTCCATAACATATAGAGTATCCCCGCCTTCTGTATAGACAGGCTCATAGAGACTGACCGGACTCTGGATGGCGTCCAGGGCGTAGACGATCTCTTCTTTTTCAATGCCGATCTCACTGGCGATTTCGCTGATCGTAGGTTCTTTCAGATTTTGCTTTATATAGTTTTCCTTGGCGTAGATGGCTTTATAGGCAGTGTCCCTTAAAGACCGGCTGACACGGATGGAATTGTTATCTCTCAGATAACGGCGGATCTCTCCGATGATCATGGGAACTGCATAAGTAGAGAATTTTACATTTAAAGTCGTATCAAAGTTGTCAATGGCTTTTATGAGGCCTATACAGCCGATCTGGAATAAATCGTCGGGATTTTCGCCGCTGCCGGAGAAACGCTTGATCACGCTTAGGACCAGCCGGAGATTTCCCTTGATATATTGTTCTCTCGCTTCCATGTCACCTTGTTTTATCCGTTTAAACAATACCTCTTTTTCATCATTTGTAAGAATAGGAAGCCGTGAAGTATTCACTCCGCAGATTTCCACTTTATTCAGTGCCATAGCAAGAACCCTCCTGTTGTGTGATCGAAGTACTGCAGACGCAGATGCTCTACTTAGAATGGTTCTCATTGGTTGCGGACAATATACAGACCAGAAAAAAATTTAATAAAGTTTTAGACCTTGACAGAAGTGGGAAAAGGAGCTTGCTGAAAACCCAGAAAAAATTGAAAAAAGTGTTGACATTTTGCAGAATTATATTATATAATAGCAAAGCAGTCGGCGATGAGGCCGATTGAGAACGGGATCTTAGCTCAGCTGGGAGAGCATCTGCCTTACAAGCAGAGGGTCATAGGTTCGAGCCCTATAGGTCCCATTCT
>CALWSM010000073.1 GCA_944384185.1 uncultured Blautia sp.
ACACGACAGCCTATGTTATGGCGCAGAAATATCAGATCGGCCATCTTCTGCCCATCCTGATCGCTGAAAAGATGGGCCCCCATTTCGCTGTGGGAGATACCTGTTACAGCTGGAGCGAGGATACGCCTGTGTACAATCCGGACGGCAGGGAGATCGTTGCCAGAGACAATGAAATATCGATTCAGAGAAAGCAGGATATCAGCAAGGCTTATTTTGGATGCCACACAGATATTACCATTCCTTATGACGAGCTGGATTCCATCTGTGTGGAGGCTCTGGACGGCAGCGAGATCTATATTATCCGGGAAGGAAGATTTGTACTGCCTGGAACGGAAATCCTTAATGAGGCTTTCGCTTCTTGACAAGAATTGTAACTATAGGTAAAATTGTGCTGTAAAAGTTAAATTTTAATAAAACAACAAAGGAGAATTATCATGGCAAAAGTTGGAATTGTTATGGGCAGTGACTCTGATATGCCTGTTATGAGCAAAGCGGCAGATATGCTGGAAAAATTCGGGATCGATTATGAGATGACCATCATCTCTGCCCACAGAGAGCCGGATGTGTTTTTTGAGTACGCAAAGACCGCAGAGGAAAAAGGCTTCAAAGTGATCATTGCAGGAGCGGGCATGGCAGCACATCTTCCCGGTATGTGCGCAGCGATCTTCCCCATGCCGGTGATCGGTATCCCCATGCACACCACATCTTTAGGCGGACGGGATTCTCTTTACTCTATCGTACAGATGCCGAGCGGTATCCCTGTTGCCACAGTAGCCATCAACGGAGGGGCAAACGCAGCAATTCTGGCAGCCAAGATTTTAGCCACTTCCGATCCGGATCTTCTGCAGAAATTAAAAGACTACAAAGAAGAACTGAAAGACCAGGTAGTAGCCAAAGATAAAAAATTACAGGAAGCAGGGTGGAGGAATTATGGATTATAAGAACGCAGGCGTAGATATTGAAGCCGGCTACGAATCAGTGGAGCTGATGAAGGAACATGTAAAGAAAACCATGCGGGAAGAGGTTCTTGGAGGTCTGGGAGGTTTTTCCGGCGCTTTCTCTCTGAAAAAGATCAAAGAGATGGAAGACCCGGTGCTCCTTTCGGGAACCGACGGCTGCGGTACCAAGGTAAAGCTGGCTTATCTCATGGACAAGCACGACACTATTGGTATCGATGCAGTAGCTATGTGTGTCAACGATATTGCATGTGCAGGAGGAGAGCCTTTATTTTTCCTGGATTATATTGCATGCGGTAAGAACTATCCTGAAAAGATCGCCCAGATCGTAAAGGGAGTGGCGGAAGGCTGTCTCCAGTCCGGAGCCGCCCTGATCGGAGGAGAGACTGCAGAACATCCGGGACTTATGCCGGAAGAAGAGTATGACCTGGCAGGCTTTGCCGTTGGCGTAGTAGAAAGAAAAGATCTTATCGATGGAAAAGATTTAAAAGCGGGAGATGTGCTGATCGGCATGGCTTCTTCAGGAGTACACAGCAACGGCTTCTCTCTGGTCCGGAAGGTATTTGAGATGACAACAGAGTCTCTGAACACTTATTATGACCAGCTGGACAAAACTCTGGGAGAAACCCTTCTGGCTCCTACAAAGATCTATGTAAAAGCTCTGAAAGCCGTGAAAGAAGCAGGCGTAAGAGTGAAAGCCTGCAGCCATATCACCGGCGGCGGATTTTACGAGAATGTCCCCAGAATGTTAAAGGACGGAGTCTGCGCAGTGATCGAAAAGGACAGCTATCCGGTGCCTCCGATCTTTGGCTTGATGGCGGAAAAGGGAGATATCCAGGAACATATGATGTACAATACCTTTAACATGGGTATCGGCATGGTAGTCGCCGTAGATCCGGCAGATGTGGAGAAGACGGTTGAAGCTATTCAGGCAGCAGGCGAGACTCCTTATGTGATCGGAAAGATCGAAGCAGGAGAAAAAGACGTAAAATTAGTATAAAAAGAAAGGACAGGGTTGCAGCAGAAAAAGAAAATAAGGGTTTCTGCAGCAGCCCTTTTCCTGTCTGAAAGGAAGGCGGAATATGTTGAAAATGGCAGTTTTGGTCTCCGGAGGAGGCACAAATCTTCAGGCAATTATAGACGCTATCGACAGCGGGAAAATCACAAATGCGGAGATTTCCGTAGTGATCAGCAACAACGCCAATGCCTATGCTCTGGAGCGGGCAAAGAACCATGGCATCGAGGCCCTCTGCGTGTCACCCAAAAGCTTCAAAACCAGGGAAGAATTTAACCAAAAGCTTCTGGAAACCATCCAGTCCTATGGAGTGGAGCTGATAGTCCTGGCAGGCTGTCTGGTGGTGATACCGGAAATCATGGTAAAGGCGTATCCCAATAAGATCATCAATATCCATCCGGCTTTGATCCCATCTTTCTGCGGCACAGGCTATTATGGGCTGAAAGTCCACGAAGGCGTGCTGAAACGAGGGGTAAAAGTAACAGGAGCTACGGTGCATTTTGTGGATGAAGGTACGGATACAGGGCCTATCATTCTCCAGAAGGCAGTGGAGGTCCGTCAGGACGATACTCCCCAGACCCTTCAGAGAAGAGTCATGGAAGAAGCGGAATGGCAGATCATGCCCGAAGCGATTCATTTGATCGCAAATCATAAGATACAGGTAATAGATGGGCTGGTAAAGATCAGCGAATAAGAGAAAGGGGAAGAACCAATGAAAGTATTGATTATCGGAAGCGGAGGAAGAGAACATGCCATTGCCTGGAAGGTAGCTCAGAATCCTAAGGTAGAGAAGATTTACTGCGCTCCCGGCAACGGCGGGATCGGACAGACAGCGGAGTGTGTGCCTATCGGCGCTATGGAATTTGACAAGCTGGCGGCTTTTGCTAAGGCAGAAAAGATCGATCTGACAATTGTGGGAATGGACGATCCTCTGGTAGGAGGCGTGGTGGACGTCTTTGAAAAAGAAGGACTCCGGGTATTCGGTCCAAGGAAAAACGCAGCTATCCTGGAAGGCTCCAAAGCTTTTTCAAAGGATCTGATGAAAAAATATAACATTCCTACGGCAGCTTATGAAAATTTTGACGATCCGGAGGACGCTATTGCCTACCTGAAGGAAAAAGCAGAATTTCCCATCGTGCTGAAGGCTGACGGACTGGCTTTGGGAAAAGGCGTGCTGATCTGCAATACTCTGGAAGAAGCAGAAGAAGGCGTGAAGACCATTATGCTGGACAAGAAGTTCGGTTCAGCGGGAAATACCCTGGTTATTGAAGAATTCATGACAGGCCGGGAAGTATCTGTTCTTTCTTTTGTAGACGGGAAGACCATCAAGACTATGACCTCCGCTCAGGACCACAAGAGGGCTAAAGATGGAGATCAGGGCCTGAACACCGGCGGTATGGGAACTTTCTCCCCAAGTCCCTTCTATACAAAGGAAATCGATGAATTCTGCCAGAAGAATATCTATCAGCCTACGGTAGACGCCATGGCGGCGGAAGGCAGAGAGTTTAAAGGGATCATTTTCTTCGGCCCGATGCTTGCGGAAAAGGGACCCAAGGTTCTGGAATATAACGCCAGATTCGGGGATCCGGAAGCGCAGGTAGTGATCCCCAGGATGAAAAATGATATGGTAGAAGTCTGCGAAGCATGTATAGACGGAACCCTGGATCAGATCCAGCTGGAGTTTGAAGATAATGCGGCGGTATGCGTAGTCCTGGCGTCTGAGGGATATCCGGTATCCTATGAGAAAGGCTTTCCTATCGAGGGGCTGGAGAACTTCGAGGGGAAAGAAGGATACTATGTATTCCATGCAGGTACGGCTCTGAAAGACGGAAGGATCGTCACAAACGGAGGCCGTGTCCTGGGCGTGACAGCCAAGGGCGCAACCCTGAAAGAGGCCAGAAAGAACGCTTATGCGGCTACGGAGTGGATCCGGTTTGAAAACAAATATATGCGTCATGATATCGGAAAAGCTATAGATGAGGCGTAAATCCCTCTGGAGCAAATAAAGCTTAAAAAGCCGGACTTTGGGAAGACGGGCAGTCACCTGGAGCCCGGCTTTTTTGCGCAATACGCCGGTCGGGAGATCGCCGTGCCTGCACCAGCAGGCATTCGACAGGGACAGAGAGAATTACCTTGCAACAAAGAGATTATTGTGCTATTCTATGTATAACAATAAACAAAAGAAAGCAGGGAAGATCGTGATTATCGAAATAGATTTTAACAGTGACGAAGCCATATATGTACAGCTTTGCAATCAGATCATTATGGGAATTGCAACAGATCAGTTAAAGGTGGGGGAAACACTTCCTTCTGTACGCCAGCTGGCAGATACCATCGGCATTAACATGCATACGGTAAATAAGGCGTATTCTGTGTTAAAGCAGGAGGGATTTTTGACTATAGACCGGAGAAGAGGCGCCGTGATCTCCATCGACGCCGACAGGATAAGGGCTCTGGAGGAAATGAAGAGGGAACTTCTGGTGGTTCTTGCCAGGGGCTGCTGCAGGAATATTTCCCGGGAAGAAGTTCATGCTTTGATTGATGAAATTTTTGACGAATATAAGTAGAACAGGAGATATAGATGAAAGAGCAGTATTCAGTTTGGGCGAAAAAGGCCCTGAAACAGGCAGAGAAGATTGCAAAACCATACGGCCGCTATATAGGAACAGAACACCTTCTGGCAGGACTTTTAGCTGTGGAGGAGGGAACCGCCGGACTTATACTTACAGAAGCTGGAGTGACAGAGGAAAAACTGTTCCAGCTTATTGATGAACTGGTGGCTCCCTCTCAGAGCCTAACCCTTGAAAAAGCCCAGGAATATACCCCAAGGACAAAGCGGGTCCTGGAGAGGGCAAAATCCGAGGCAGACAAGCTGGGAGATAAGGAGATCGGAACAGAGCATATCCTTATCGCTATGCTGAAGGAATATGACTGTGTGGGAACCAGGCTGCTTCATACCATGGGGATCAATATCCAGCAGCTGTATGCAGGGATCATGAAAACTATGGGAAAGGAAAACGCCATATCCAGAGAGGACTTTCAGAATAACGGACAGAGAGGACAGGGGAAAAGCAGCACTCCAATGCTGGATCAGTTCAGCCGGGATCTCACCGAGGCGGCGGATCAGGGAAAACTGGATCCTGTGGTAGGCAGAGAGAAAGAGATCAGCAGGATCATCCAGATCCTGAGCAGAAGGACCAAAAACAATCCATGCCTGATCGGAGAACCTGGAGTAGGAAAGACTGCCATAACAGAGGGGCTGGCTCAGCGGATCGCTTGGGGAATGGTACCGGAGAGCATGGCGGATAAGCGGATCGTTGTGCTGGATCTCTCCGCTATGGTAGCCGGTTCCAAGTACCGGGGAGAGTTTGAGGAAAGGATCAAAAAAGTGGTGCAGGAAGCTGCCAGTGACCGGAACATTCTCTTATTCCTGGATGAGCTCCATACTCTGATCGGCGCAGGGGGAGCAGAGGGGGCGCTGGACGCCTCCAATATTTTGAAACCCTCCCTTTCCAGAGGGGAGATCCAGCTGATCGGGGCTACGACCATTGAAGAATATCGAAAATATATAGAAAAAGATCCGGCTCTTGAGAGAAGGTTCCAGCCGGTTATGGTGGAAGAGCCTTCCCGGGAGGAAAGCGAAGAGATCCTGCGGGGACTGGCGCCTTATTATGAAGAACACCATGGAGTAAAGATTGAAGAGAGCGCCGTAAAAGCGGCGGTGGCAATGGGGATCCGGTATATTAACGATCGGTTCCTGCCGGATAAAGCGCTGGATCTTTTAGATGAGGCCTGCTCAAAAGTACAGCTGGCCGGTTATAAGACGCCGGAGGGATTGGCCGCAGAGGAAATGCGCCTTCATACGATCTGCCAGGAAAAAGAGGCTGCGGTGACGGCCCAGGATTTTCTAAGAGCCAGAGAATTGCAGGAAGAACAGAAAAAAGCAGAAGCCGCCATCGAAAAATCCAGGAAACGCTTTGAAAAACAATGCCGGAACAAAAAGCTCACAGTCACCGAGGAGCATATTGCCCAGGTTACGGCAGAATGGACAAAAATACCTGTAGAAAAACTGACAGAGGGAGAGACCAAACGGCTGGCAAAACTGGAAAGCCTTCTCCATAAAAGGGTAGTGGGGCAGGAAGAAGCGGTGAGCGCTGTGGCAAAGGCCATCAAGAGAGGAAGAGTGGGATTAAAAGATCCGAAACGTCCGATCGGCTCATTCCTGCTTCTGGGTCCCACCGGAGTAGGAAAAACAGAGCTCTCCAAAGCGCTGGCAGAGGCGGTTTTTGGAAGCGAGGACGCCATGATCCGGGTAGATATGTCTGAATACATGGAAAAACACAGCGTTTCGAAACTGATCGGCTCTCCCCCGGGATATGTGGGATATGAAGAAGGCGGGCAGCTTAGTGAAAAGGTTAGGAGAAATCCTTACAGTGTTCTCCTTTTTGACGAGATTGAAAAGGCCCATCCAGATGTGTTTAATATCCTGCTTCAGGTCCTGGACGACGGGCATATAACAGACGCACAGGGGCGCAGGATCGATTTTAAAGAGACCATTATCATCATGACCTCCAATGCAGGGGCCCAATCTATTGTTGAGCCGAAACGGCTGGGCTTCGGAAGCGGAGAAGATAAAGAGGCGGATTATAAAAAAATGAAAGACAGCGTAATGGAGGAGGTCCGCCGTCTGTTTAAACCGGAGTTCCTGAACCGTATTGACGACATCATTGTTTTCCATATGCTGTCCAAAGAAGAGATCAAGAAGATCGTAGGCCTTTTGCTGAAAGATTTTATCAGTCGCTGTAAAACCCAGATGGATATAGAGGTAAAGGTTTCAGACGGTGTTAAAGAATTGATCGCAAAAGAGGGATTCGATCCGAAATACGGCGCCCGGCCTTTGAAACGGGCGATCCAGAATAAGATAGAAGACCTTATGGCGGAAGAAATACTCAGCGGCAGGATCCACGCCGGAGACCGGGTGTCCGCAGGGCTTCATAAAGATAAGATCCGATTTACCGTACAGAGAGAAAAATAAAGATTTACTGGCAAAAAATCAGATTTTATGGTAAGATTTTTGTAAAGTAACAGAAACCAAAGACATTAGGGGAGGACATGGAAATGTCAGTAGTAAAAGAATTAATTCGTACAGAAGAAAACGGCACGATCAGTTTTGGAAATTATGAACTGGCTGTAAAATCCAAGCTGTCAGATTTTGAGTTCGATGGCGATATGTACAAGGTTAAAACATATAATGAGATCACAAAGCTGGAGCGGAACGGAATGTTTGTTTACGAGTCTGTTCCCGGGACTGCCGTACTGGAACTGGCTGTGGAAGAAAACGGAATGAGCTTTGTGGTAGAAGGCCCGAAGGACGCTCAGATCACCGTAGAGCTGGAAGAGGATACTTCCTATAAAGTGATCATTGACGGAGAGGAAGCCGGCGAGATGAAGACCAATCTGGGAGGCAAGTTATCTTTCAGCGTGGAACTGGAGCAGGCAGAGCAGGTATCTGTGAAAATTGAAAAACTGTAAAATGGATCTGGCGGATTTTCATGTAGAAATATGGTAATAAAAAGAGGGTGCAGCACAGAGCTTTCTGGCGGAAGGTGCGGCATCCTCTTCTTTCCGCAGAAAATTCGGCTTTTCCGGAAAGGATCAAGAAATATGCCGAAAGGGAAAAAGACAGTTTTCTTCTGTCAGAATTGCGGATATGAGTCTCCGAAATGGATGGGACAGTGTCCGGGATGCAGGCAGTGGAATACGTTTGCAGAAGAAATTATATCAACGGGAAACAAAGGGATTTCTGTCCAGAGCCCCGGCTCCGGTGTGAAAAATAAGCCGGTAGCCCTGACAAAGATCCAGGCGGGAGAAGACGACAGGATAAAAACAGATATGGAGGAGCTTGACCGGGTCCTGGGAGGAGGGATCGTCCAGGGGTCTATGGTCCTTGTGGGAGGAGATCCGGGAATCGGAAAATCCACACTTCTCCTTCAGGTCTGCCGGCAGCTTTCAGGAAAAGGGCACAAAGTCCTGTATATTTCCGGGGAGGAGTCTCTGCGGCAGATCAAGCTTCGGGCAGAGCGCATCGGAGAATTTAACGATCAGCTTTTGCTGATGTGTGAAACAAACCTGGAAACGATCCGCCAGACCATCGAAGAAGTAAAGCCGGAGGCTGTAGTGATCGATTCGATACAGACGATGTATAACGAGCAGGTTTCATCAGCGCCGGGAAGCGTTTCCCAGGTTCGGGAGTCAACGGGGATCCTTATGCAGATCGCTAAAGGCCTGGGAATTTCCGTTTTTATTGTGGGACATGTGACAAAGGACGGAAGTGTGGCAGGCCCCAGAGTATTGGAGCATATGGTGGACACGGTCTTATACTTTGAGGGAGACCGGCAGGTGGCTTACCGGATCCTCCGCAGTGTAAAAAACCGCTTCGGGTCAACCAATGAGATCGGCGTTTTTGAGATGCAGGACAAAGGCCTTGCTGAAGTGAAGAATCCCTCTCAGGCAATGTTAAACGGCAGGCCTACAGACGCTTCCGGATCTGTAGTGGTCTGTTCAATAGAAGGGACCAGACCCATCCTTATCGAGATCCAGGCCCTGGTGACAAAGACCAATTTCGGGCTGCCAAGGAGGACTTCCGTGGGAATTGATTATAACCGGGTAAATCTTTTGATGGCAGTTCTGGAAAAAAGAGCCGGTCTTCATCTTGGCGACTGGGACGCCTATGTAAATCTGGCCGGAGGGATGCGGCTGGGAGAACCGGCCATAGATCTGGGAATTGTATTGGCTATTGCTTCCAGCTATAAGAACAAAGTTGTAGACGAAGGACTGCTGATCTTCGGCGAGGTGGGACTGTCCGGAGAGATCCGGGGAGTAAGCATGGCGGAACAGAGAGTGAGGGAGGCGGAGAAACTGGGATTTACGGCTTGCTTAATGCCAAAAGCAAACTTGGACAGCATTCAGGGAAAATACCGGATCCGGCTGATCGGGGCTTCAAATATCAAAGAAGCCATGGAATATATCTGAATAATAGAAGACATAGTTCTGACAGAAGGGAAAGACATAAGGAGAAGAAAGCATGAAGAAAATCATCAGACAGGGATTTCTGAGTATGTTCGGTCAGTACGGAGGACTGCGCAGGGAGCTTTATGTATTATTCTGGGGGAAAGCCGCCACCAATATGGGCGCTATGATATGGCCAATGCTGACGCTGATCCTGAGCAACAAGCTGGGGATGGAAGCGAAGGAGATCGCCGCTGTGACGATCAGCCTGGGAGTGATACAATTCCCGGTAAATCTCATAGGAGGAAAACTGGCGGACCACTGCAATAAAAGAAATCTGATCATCTGCTGTGATCTGGTAACGGTGGTATGCTATCTTTTAGCCGCCTGCTTTCCGGTCTCCATGCATCAGATCCTGCTGTTTTTTACAGCAAGCTTATTTCAGACCGTGGAAAATCCGTCCTATGATGCCCTGGTAGCAGATTTAAGTTCCTCAAAGGATAGAGAGCGGGCTTACAGCCTGATCTATCTGGGTCTGAATCTGGGGCTTATACTGGCGCCCACCATCGGAGGAATGCTTTTTGAAAACTATTTAAATCTGGCCTTTGTAATAGACGGCCTGACAACCCTTTCCTCCACGATCCTGATTTTTTTATTTGTCAAAGATATCAGACCGGTGGAATCCCATAAGAGCTCAGTATATGAGAAAGCGAAGGATCAGGCCTCTACCTGGTCTGTCTTATGGGGGCAGAAGATCATCCTGCTGTTTTTTGCCGCCTGGGCGATCTACAATTTTGTCTACGCCCAGTTTAATTTCCTGATTCCTCTGAACCTGGAGGAATTATACCAGGCAAAGGGGGCAGTTTATTTCGGGCTTCTTACGAGTCTGAATGGATTGGTGGTGATCATCGGGACGCCTCTTCTCACAAAATATACGAAAAGCCTGCCGGACACTTCCAAGCTCATAGCCGGATCTGCCCTGGTAACTTTCGGGCTTTCCATGTATATCTTTATTCAGGGACGTATCCCCATGTATTATATCTCCATGATACTGTTTACAGTAGGAGAGGTCCTGAGTACCCTGGGAACCTATCCTTATATGACCAGAAGGGTGCCGGCTTCTCACAGAGGGAGGATTTCCTCGGTATCGAATATCTTTCTGGGAACGGCTTCCTACTATTCCCAATGGTACATCGGCAATCTTCTGGAAAATGAGTCTATGGTAAGAGTATGGACGATCGTTGCAGGAATCGGTCTGACAGGAGTCTTTTTGTATTTTGTTTTGAGAGCAGCAGATAAAAAAAGCTTTCCTCTTCTATATGAAAAGCAGTAAGAGGCATAGCAGCAGTATTTTTTCCTGTCTTATCGAAATTGCCCGGGCTTGGTATCGGCTGAAGGGGAAGCTGGAGACGCAGCCCAAAAGGCCGAAGGCAGGTTTATGGATGTATGGGTACAAAAAACAGATAGAAAAAAGTCGTTGACAGATTTGGATAAGTGTGCTATTCTAATATAGCTGTCAGCGAGAGCCCGGCTCTCAGGAACTTCTGAAAAATGAAAAATTCAGGAAAAGAGAAAAGTTCTTGACAAGCCAATGGCAGATGTGATAATCTAACATGGCTGTCGCAAGACAGGGACCTTGATAACTGA
>CALWSM010000074.1 GCA_944384185.1 uncultured Blautia sp.
CAACGACCACTTTCTTTCCCTGGCTTTTCAGTTTTCCTGCCAGCTTTCCCACAGAAGTAGTTTTACCTACGCCATTTACGCCGATTACCAGAACAACCGACTTCCTGTTTTCAAACTCATAAGCGGTTTCTCCTACAGACATCTGTTCCTTAATACTGTCCATAAGGAGCTGTTTACACTGAGAAGGCTCTTTGATGTGCTGCTGAGCTACCTGCTCTTTCAGTCTTTCGATGATCGCCGTCGTAGTATTGATCCCGATATCCCCCATAACCAGGATCTCTTCGATCTCTTCATAAAAGTCGTCATCAATACTGGAATACCCGCTGAAAATCGTATCGATTCCAGAAACAATATTTTCTCTGGTTTTTGAGAGTCCATCTACCAGACGTTTAAAAAAACCCTTTTTCTCTTCTGCCATAATTTCCTCCTATTTATCCAGATCCTTTTCGATCAGATCTACCGAAACCAGGGTGGATACCCCTTTTTCCTGCATTGTAATACCATAGAGCCGGTCTGCCGCCGCCATGGTACCGCGTCTATGTGTTATAATAATAAACTGCGTATTTTTTGTCAACTTATGGAGATACTGGGCATACCTGGTAACATTAGAATCATCCAGGGCCGCTTCGATCTCGTCCAAAAGACAGAAAGGCGAAGGCTTCAGATTCTGTATCGCAAATAAAAGAGCAATCGCAGTAAGAGCTTTTTCACCGCCGGAAAGCTGCATCATATTCTGAAGCTTCTTTCCCGGGGGCTGAGAGACGATCCGGATCCCTGCCTCCAGGATATCCTCCTCCTCATCCAGTTCAATGGAACCCTTGCCTCCTCCGAACAATTCTTTGAAAGCTTTATCAAATTCCGTCCGGATCTGGGCGAATTTTTCCTCAAACTGACGCCGCATGCCGGTATCCAGTTCCTCGATGATCCCCATCAGGGTTTCTTCGGACTTCACCAGATCCTCATGCTGAGTCTTCATAAAATCATGGCGCTGGGCAATCTCTTTGTACTCCTCAATAGCATTTACATTAACGTTGCCCAGCTGACGGATCTCTGTCTTTATCTGCTGGATCTGTTTCCTGATCTCTCCCCGCTCTCCCAGTTCTCCTTCTGCCTGTTCTTTTGCCTGGCCATAAGTCATTTCATACTCTTCCCACATATAGCTGGTCTGAGTCTCCTGCTCTTCTTCCAGTTTTTCTTTCTGTCCCTGCAGCCGGTAGCTTTCTTTGTCAAGCAGGCTCATTTTAGAAGACAGCTCGTCTCTTTTTGTGAAAAAGCCCTTGTGGTCTTTAGTCATCTCCTCTTTCTTCTCCAGAGCTTTCTTCATTTTTTCCTGGTCTTTGCTGGTTTCCTCGTCCCCGGCCTTTATGGTCTCCCGGATCTGAGAAATCTGCTCCTCTTTCCGGCGGATTTCTTCTTTCCCCTGATCCATGCTTACTGCAAGGGCTTCCTTTTGATTTTCAAAATTTGCAATTTCTTCCTGGATACGCTGCAGATTTTCCAGGACAAATCCCTGCCTGGAGGTATATCCTGCGGACTCCAGGTGGATTTTTTCCAGTTTTGCGGAAATCTCCGACTCTTTTTTCTTCTTCTCTTCCAGCAGCGCCTGATTTTCGTTGATTTCTTTCTCTAACTGCTTTTCCTGGCTGTCGCTGGTCTCCAGTTCCAGCTGGATAGAAGCAGTATTCTCCCGGATTTCTCTGGTCTGCTTCTCCAGATCCTCTTTTTCCTGCTTCAGATTTTCATATTCCCTGCGGATTTCTTCTTCCTTTCCGCCCATAGAATCCATATTTATCTGGACGGTATTTTCCCGGATATACTGTTCCTGAAGCTGCTCCTGTATAGCGGCTGCCTGGTCTCTGCACTGGTTTCTCTTTTTCCTGTATTCTTCCAGCTTTTCCTGCATATCCTCCATATCCGCTTTCAACTTTTCCACAGCGTCCTGGAGTTCTTCGATTTCTCTGCGTCTGCCCAGAAGATTGCTGTTGTTTTTAAAAGAGCCGCCAGTAAGGGATCCACCGGGATTTAAAGACTCTCCCTCTAAAGTCACCATCCGGATACTGTAGCGGTACTTTCTGGCGATAGCGATCCCGTGGTCGATATGGTCCACTACCAGAGTCCGTCCCAGAAGATATACCGAAAGCCCCTGGTACTCCCTCGCCACTTTAACCAGGTCGCTGGCAATCCCGATAACTCCCGGTTCTTTCATGACCTGAGGATTATCCAGGCTTTTCTTATTATTCATACTGGTAAGAGGCAGAAAGGTAGCTCTTCCGTATTTGTTCTTCTTCAGAAAGGCGATCAGCTCCTTGGCCGTCTCTTCATTATCTGTAACAATGTTCTGGATACTGCCTCCCAGCGCTGTTTCTATGGCAGTCTCATACTCCTTTTCCACCTTAAGGATATCGGCTACCACTCCGCAGATACCGGGAAGCCTTTTTTTCTGTTCCATAACCCGGCGGATGCTGTTGCCATATCCGTCATAGCGTTCTGTGATATTCCGAAGAGATTCCAGCCTGGAGGCTTCTCTGTGATAGGCGGACTGTCCCACCTCTAACTGCTGGTTTCCTCTGGCGATCTCCGCCTGATATT
Organism: uncultured Blautia sp.; assembly: GCA_944384185.1. Lineage (GTDB taxonomy): Bacteria > Bacillota > Clostridia > Lachnospirales > Lachnospiraceae > Blautia. Next base: position 2,590 of record CALWSM010000074.1, read on the forward strand.
TCTTTATCTGATCCTCGCACCGGTTTCCCTGACGGATCAGCTTCTCAATAGTCTCCTCGATTTCTTTTTTCTCTTCCTGGTATTTTTCCCCGGAATCCCTGAGTTTCGCCGCCTCGCTTTTTAAAGTGAGATATTTCTGGTTCAGCTGGGTCCTGCGCAGGGCGTTCTGTTCCATCATGGTATCATACCGCTGGAGCTTACCTTTGGTTGATGCCCGGAGGTTCAAAATCTCTATGATCTCATTTTTTCCTCCCTCAACCTTTTCCTCCAGCTTATGGATCTCCATGGCCGCATCCTTGAAAGCTGCCTGGACTTCCTCCATTGACCTTTGAAAGGCTTTGATCTTTTCTTCCAGATCTGCCTTTTCCAGCTGACAGTTTTCGGCTTCCTCTTTTCGCTTCATCAGCTCATCTTCCAGATTTTTCTGCCGTTCCTGATACTGTATATCGCTTTGACGGGCAGAATGGATCTGTTCTTCAAGAATATGTATCTGATTTTCCAGCTGTTGTTTTTTCAAAGTTTTTTCTGTAGCTTCTTCTCTGGCCTCCTGGATCTCTTCTTCCAGCTTTTCCAGTTCTTTTTCCAGCCGGTCATATTCTGTTTTCGTGGCTTCAAATTCCTTCCCAGTCTCCTCCAGGTCCTCCTGGACGATCTGATACTTACCATCCGCTTCTTTCATCTGCCTGCGGATACGTTCCATCTCAGTCAAGAACATCCGGATATCCAGATGCTTCAATTCTTCCTTCTTCTTCAGATAGATCCTGGCTGTCTCCGACTGTTTTTCCAGAGGCGCAAGCTGTCTGGAAAGTTCTCCCAGAATATCCCGGACTCTGGTCAGATTCTGCTGTTCTTCTTCCAGTTTCTTTAAAGCAGTATTTTTCCGTCTTTTGAATTTTACGATCCCTGCCGCTTCATCAAAAAGCTCTCTTCTTTCTTCCGGCTTGCCGCTTAAGATCTTATCGATCTGCCCCTGGCCGATGATAGAATACCCTTCTTTACCGATACCGGTATCATAAAACAGTTCATTAACGTCCTTAAGCCTGCAGGCTGTGCCGTTTAAAAGATATTCGCTCTCTCCTGAGCGGTAAAGCCTTCTGGCAATGGTCACTTCCTGATAATCAATGGGCAGCTTATGGTCGCTGTTATCCAGAGTAATCGCCACATAGGCAAATCCCAGAGGCTTTCTGGTCTCTGTTCCGGAGAAAATAACATCCTGCATATTTCCTCCTCTGAGCTGCTTGGCGCTCTGTTCTCCCAGCACCCAGCGGACCGCATCTGCCACGTTGCTTTTCCCACTTCCGTTAGGTCCTACAATACCGGTGATACCGTTATGAAATTCAAAGGTAATTTTATTGGCGAAGGATTTAAATCCCTGCACATCAATGCTTTTTAAATACATAAGTCACCCTTTTTATTTTTCAGTTTTTTTATGGCACAGTAAGCAGCCTGCTGCTCCGCCGCCTTCTTCGTGTGTCCGCATCCTTCTCCTAAGACCCTGGTTCCCAGCATAGCTTCTACATAGAAGGATTTATTATGATCCGGTCCTTCTTCTCTTACCAGCATATAATGGACATCTTCCTCATACTGTCCCTGGACGATCTCCTGAAGCGTAGTCTTGCTATCATAAAAGAGTTCCTTATTCTCAATGTCATTTAAAATAAATTTATGAATAAACTCTTTTGCATTAGCAAAACCACCATCCAGATAAATAGCGCCGATCAATGCCTCCATGGCGTCTGACACAATAGAGTCTCTTCTCCGTCCTCCCGTAGCTTCCTCGCCTTTTCCCAGAAGAAGGTAATCTCCCAGAGGGATTTCTCTGGCACACAAAGCCAATGTAGGCTCGCAGACCATACTTGCTCTCTTTTTTGTCAGTTCCCCTTCCGGCATATCCTGAAACTTATGAAATAAAAACTCACTGGACGTCACTTCCAGCACTGCGTCCCCCAGAAATTCCAGCCTTTCATTATTGCCGCTATAGGGAATATGATGCTCGTTGGCGTAAGAGCTGTGGGTCATAGCAGTGATCAGAAGCTGAAAATTTTCAAACTCGTAACCGATCTTCCTCTCCAGCTCCAAAAATTTTCTTGTATCTTTCATATCCTCTCCCCCGCAAGGAAAGGGGATGTCTCCACTGTGTTTCTGATTGCCCAGCTGTAAAGACATCCCGGATCCTTAGCCTACTAATTTTTTTATCTGTTCTACCGCATCTCCCACAGAAACGATCTGTTCCACCTCTTCTGTGGGGATCTCAATGTCAAATTCTTCTTCAATACCCATCATAATCTGGAAGACGTCCAGAGAATCTGCGCCAAGATCATCTACAAAAGTAGTGTCCATGGTAACTTCTTCCTCATCGACGTTTAATACTTCGGCAATTATCTTCCGTAATTTTTCCAATTCCATGACATGTCCTCCTTAATCTTCTTTTTTCTCTTCATTGGAAACCTTCAGGTTATCTCCGATTTTTTCACTGATCCCCTGCTCCTTAAAGGAAATACACTGAATAATAGAGTTTTTAAATTCGGTTTCCCTGGAATTGCCATGGCATTTCACTACCAGACCTCGAAGTCCCAGAAGGGGAGCTCCTCCATACTGGCTGGCGTCAAAACTTTTCAGGGTGGCTTTTAACGCCGGTTTGATCAAAAGTGCGCCGATCTTGCTGCGAAATGAAGACAGTAAACCTTCTTTTACCTTAGATATAAGCGTGGCGCCTAATCCTTCATAAAGCTTCAGGATCACGTTGCCCACAAAGGCTTCTGTAACGATCACGTCTGCCGCTCCGGCAGGGATCTCCCTTGCCTCGATGCTTCCGATAAAGTTAATATCCCTGCATTCTCTCAAAAGTGGATAGGTTTCCTTTACCAGAGCGTTCCCCTTTTCCTCTTCAACGCCAATATTTACAATGCCGACTCTGGGCTTTTTCACACCTACCACATGTTCCATATAAATTGATCCCATCTTGGCAAACTGCACCAGATGAGACGCCCGGGCATCCACATTGGCTCCGCAGTCAATGAGCAGGGAAACCCCTTTCTTCGTAGGGATCAAGGGTGCGAGAGGCGCTCTTTCAACCCCTCGGATCCTTCCCACGATAGTAGTCCCGCCTACCAGGATCGCACCGGAGCTTCCTGCCGATACAAAGGCATCTGCCTCCTGCTGCTTGACCATTTTCATACCTACCACAATGGAAGAATCCTTTTTCCCCCGGATAGCCGCTACCGGAGGTTCTCCCGTTTCGATCACCTGGCTGGCGTTTACCACCCGGATCCTTTCTTTGGGATAGGAACAGGCGGAAAGCTCTTTCTCCAGCACTTCCTGCTTCCCTACCAGCAGCACTTCCACATTTTTCTTTTCATTTACGGCAGCCACCGCCCCTTTCACAGCCTCTGTGGGAGCATAGTCTCCTCCCATGGCGTCTACCGCTACTTTGATCAAATTCTCCATGTCAATCCTCCTGTTATACTAACAATGATTGTACTAGACATCTATAAAAAATGCAAGAGGCCGCCGTCTGTTTCAAAAAACGGACGACAGCCTCACTGAAAATTTTTGTATTCTGTTTCTGAAAGCCATTCTCCGGAGAAAAGATCAGCCCTGATCCTCCTGGCTGTTATCCTGAGCATTCTCCTGAGTGTTCTCTTCTTTCTGTTCTTCACCTTTGGTGTCTTCCGCCTGCTCCTGTCCTTCCTCCTTCTGACCGTCTTCTTCCGTAACGATCACTTCCGCAGTGTCACTGGTAACTCCACTGCCTGAATTTCCGATGGTACTGGTGGCCACCACATAATAATACATGGTTCCCGCTTCTTTGGTGGAAGGAACATAAGTATTTTCTGTGGCTCCTTCAATAGGTGTGCCGCCTCCATTTTTGTTGGTACTGGTCTGATACCACTGATAGGTGATCACGCCCTCATCCGAAGCTTTTGCCTCTACCTTCAGTGGCTCTGCAGCATCCCCTACTTTATAGGTAACAGACCCGCTGAGATTCGCAGTAAGCTCCGGCTTTGCCACTTCTACCTGTGGCTCCTGGGACACTTCTTCCTCCTGTTCCTCTTCCTGGTCATCCTGGACGTCTTTTCCCAGGATCTGATCTGCCGCCGTCTGAGCATGCTCCTTCACCGTATCGATCTGGCTGCAGCCTGCCATAGCCAGAGCCAGACACCCGGAACTCAAAAAGATCAGACATTTCTTCATCCATTTATTTTTCATTGTAACATTCCTCCTAATCACAATACTCCCTTAACAGCATTTACAGCTGTAAGCTTCAAAAATCACTGGATATTAACATCTTACCTTATTTTTTTGTCTTCTGCAAGGTTTTCCCGAAAAATATTACAATTTTGTTAAGCAATTGTTTCTTTTTAGAGTTTACTATTCTCAACGGTATCCTCTATGCCATACTAAATAAGGTCCTGAGATATAAATCTCAGGACCTGCAAGCTGCTTATCTTACGCTTCTTCCATTTTGATGATCTCTCTCTTGTTATAGCTTCCGCATGCACGGCAAACTCTGTGTGGCATCATTAATGCGCCGCACTTGCTGCATTTTACCAAATTGGGAGCGCTCATTTTCCAGTTTGCTCTTCTTTTATCTCTTCTTGCTTTGGAAGATTTATTCTTTGGACAGATGGACATAGGTTACACCTCCTTAAATTTGCTAAATATATCACGGATTGCCGCCATTCGTGGATCAGGACTTGACTGATCACAGTTACAAGAACCTTCGTTCAGATCTTTGCCGCATACCGGACACAGACCACGGCAGTCCTCTCTACATAGAACCCTCAAAGGCCAATGGATTAAAATCTCATTATGCACTAACTGCTCTACATCCAGGCTGCAACCTGTGACATAATTAATTTCATCTAAGTCTTTTATCCTGTCTTCCTCAGAAGCCTTCATATCCACTTCCTGTTCCATATCTATGGTAAATTCTGTAGGAACCTCCTTCAGACATTTGTCACAGGGGATTTTGATGGTTATATGACCCTTAGCTTCTATCTTGAGAACCTTCCTTCCTGTATTGGTAATACTTACCGTCACAGGCTCTTTCTCAGCAACCGGGAACGTCCCCAGTCTGCTTTTTAAGGAATCCATGGAAACAGATGCTTCTATAACCTGCGTCTTTCCTTCCAGGGATAAAATTTCTGATAAGTCAATTAGCATAATAGTCTCCTAATCACACCTTGTCAATTATACACAGGTACTTCAGGTTTGTCAACTATTATTTCTGATTTTTCACCAGTGCAGCTGTCTCCTGGCAGATAGCCAGTTCTTCATTGGTAGGAATCACTGCAACTGTCACTTTTGAATCAGGAGTAGAGATCACTTTGTCCTCTCCTCTTGCCTTATTTGCTTCTTCGTCCAGAGTAATGCCCAGGTAAGACAGGTTATCTACAACTGTTTTACGTACAAGAGCCGCATTCTCTCCGATACCGCCGGTAAATGCAATAGCGTCCACACCGTTCATAGCCGCTACATAAGAACCAATGTATTTGATGATACGGTAGCACAGGCAGTCAACCGCACGTTTTGCATCCGGATTTCCATTATCCATAGCTTCGTTCAGATCTCTGAAGTCACTGGAAAGACCTTTGGAAAGTCCCAGCAGACCGGACTCTTTATTCAGGATCCTTACCATCTCAGATACGCTGATGTTTTCCTTATTGCAGATAAACTCCAGAACAGCCGGATCCAGATCGCCGGAACGGGTTCCCATTACCAGACCTTCCAGAGGAGTAAGACCCATGGAGGTATCCACACATTTGCCGTTTACTACTGCACTGATAGAGGAACCGTTTCCTAAATGGGCCACGATGACTTTGGAATTGGCCGGATCCAGTCCCAGGAATTTGATCGTCTCTTTGGATACAAATCTGTGGGAAGTTCCGTGAAAACCGTATTTACGGACTTTATATTTGTCATAGTATTTATATGGGATCGCATACATATATGCTTTCTCAGGCATGGTCTGATGGAAAGCCGTATCAAATACAGCTACGTTGGGTTTGCCCGGCATCAGTTCCATACATGCCCGGATACCCATAAGGTTTGCAGGATTGTGAAGCGGTCCCAGATCGCAGCATTCTTCAATAACAGAAATCACTTCGTCGTTGATAATGCAGGAATCAGAAATCTTAGCGCCGCCATGGAGTACCCGGTGGCCGATAGCCTCTACCTCGTCCAGGCTCTTTAACACACCTGTCTCAGGATTTACCAGAGCGTCCAGCACCAGCTTGATGGCCTCTGTATGGGTAGGCATAGCCGCCTCTGTAACTTCTTTTTCTCCGCCTGCCGGCTGGTATACCAGTCTTCCGTCAATGCCGATACGCTCGCACAGACCCTTTGCTGCTACAGCTTCTGTCTCAGAATTGATCAACTGGAATTTCAGTGATGAACTTCCGCAGTTTACAACTAATACGTTCATTTTTTCTTCCTCCGCTATCATTAGATAATCTCAGGTGGGGGCAGCTTCTTTAAAAAGACCCCACATTTAGTGATATTATACAACGTTTTAAAAGGCCATACAAGAGCGTGTTAGGGATTTTCCCGGGAAAATTGTATTCTTTTCCAAACAAGCCGTTGCCAAATTCCCGGCTGTTCCTGTATACTGAAGGATATCGCAGATATCTCTATGCTATATTTTTGATACGGAAGTGTATACACTGAGGGTATGTAGTTTTTTATAGAAAGAGGAATTTATATGGAAGGCATTACAGGAATTATTGCAGAATACAATCCTTTTCACAAAGGACACGGCTATCAGATAGAAAAAGCCCGGGAACTGACCGGGGACCGGTATGTCCTTGTGATCATGAGCGGTGACTTTGTCCAGCGGGGCGCTCCCGCTGTTTTTGACAAATACGCCAGGACCCGTATGGCCCTTCTCGGAGGAGCCGACGCTGTGCTGGAGCTGCCTTCCTGCCGGGCCTGCGGAAGCGCCGAGTATTTCGCCCAGGGAGCTGTGGAGATCCTGGACGCTCTGGGTTGTGTGGATCATCTTTGTTTTGGCAGCGAATCCGGAGATGCCGCCGCCTGTCAGACATTGGGCAGGATCCTGGCCCGGGAGCCGGAGGAATTCCAAAACTTCCTGCGGGATTCTTTAAAAGAAGGTCTCCCCTTTCCTGCTGCAAGAAAGAAAGCTTTAACGGTTTACCTGGAAAATCATTCTTCAGAAAACCTTCGCAGCCAGATCAATATCCCGGAAATACTCAATCTGCTGGACAGTCCCAACAATCTTCTGGGGATTGAATACTGTAAGGCCCTTTCCCGGCTGAACAGTCAGATTGCTCCAGTGACTCTAAAAAGAGAAGGGGCCGGCTATCATGAAAAAGAGATCTCCCGGTCCATGCCCAGCGCTACTGCTCTGCGTCGGGCCCTTATTGGCGCAAAAGAAAAAGAAATTTCTTTATCCCGGCTTTTGTCCTATACTCAGCCGGATTCTGTGGCGGCCTATACAGAAGAATTATTATCTTCTCAACGTCCTGTAACAGAGGAGGATTTTTCTCTCCTTCTGAAATACCAGCTTCTTCTGCGCAGCCCGGAAGAACTGGCTCATTTTGCCGATGTCTCCCTTGACCTGGCAAGAAGGGTCATCCGGGAGCAGAATCGCTTCGTTTCTTTCTCCCAGTTTGTTTCTCTTTTAAAGACCAGGGAAATGACCTACACCCGGATCAGCCGGGGCCTTCTCCATATCCTTCTGGAGATCGCTCAGGAGGACTTGGCTGGGACTCCCGGTTATGTACGGCTTCTGGGCTTCCGTAAAGAAAGCTCTCCACTTCTGCGCAGACTTCAGGACAACAGCCGGATCCCTATAGTTACCAAAGCCGCAGACTACCGGAAACAAATCCCGAAGGACCAGTGGAGAGGCTTTGAAAAAGATCTGTTCTGCGCAGATTTATATGAATCCGTAAAAGCAGAAAAATCACAGAAAACCTTTGTCA
>CALWSM010000075.1 GCA_944384185.1 uncultured Blautia sp.
TTTACTTATAATCCCTCAACGCAGCACATGTTATTTCACCGAAAGGAGCAATAAATGAGAAAACTTAAAAGAATACTGGCAATAGTTACGGCTGTTTGTGTGATCGCTGGAAATGTGGTGACAGATCCGGTTCCGCTCTATGCAGCTGAAAACCCGGATACGCAGATCGAACAGGATGCAGAGCAGCAGGAGCCTGGAGAAGATACTACTCAGGAGCCGGCCGGACAGAATATCGAAGACGGACAGGAACCGGCGGAAGAGAGTGTAGAAGAAGACCAGGAGTCCATGGAGCAGGAGCAGAACACAGAAGAAGACCAGATCAATCCACTGACAGATGACAGCACAGAAGTTCAGTGGGAGGAGACCGAGGACGGGGAAACCCAAGAGGAGGAAGCTGTTTCAGAAGAAAATACGGATGGGGATCCGGTCGCAGAAAACAGCTGGCGATACTCTAATGGAAGTCTTATTGAGCGGCCCAGCACATATTCCAGCGACTATCCATATGCATGGGAAAAGGTCGACGGCCAGTTTATGAACAGCAAAGGGGAGCCTATCCCCGGCGCCACTAAGAAGGGAATTGATGTTAGTGAACATAACAAAGAAATTGACTGGCAGAAAGTAAAAAATGACGGGATTGATTTTGCCATTATCCGATGCGGTTTTGGAAAGGACATGGAAAGCCAGGACGACGACTATTGGGAATATAACGTATCCGAATGTGAACGGCTGGGGATTCCTTATGGGGTATACCTTTATTCTTATGCGAATACTCTGGAAAAGGCGAAAAGCGAGGCGCAGCATGTTCTCAGGCTGTTGAAAGGCCATGATCCTGCATATCCGGTATATTATGATCTGGAAGACAATCTTGTTTTGGAATTGAGCGATGATATGAAAAAACAGATTGCGGTCATCTTCTGCAATGCGGTTTCTGCAGCAGGGTATGAGGTTGGGATCTATTCCAACCTGGAGTGGTGGACGAGCTATCTGACAGATCCGGTATATGATACATGGTCCAGATGGGTTGCACAGTGGAACCCGGTCTGCAGTTATAAAGGCGCCTATGATATATGGCAGTGCAGTGATACTGGAAAGGTGGATGGCATTTCTACAAATGTTGACCTGAATTTTTGGATCGAAGACCAGGATACCGGAGAGTCTTCCGGAGATCCGGATACCAATAAGCCCGGCGGAGATACCGGCTCTGATTCAGGCTCATCGGGGAGCAAGCCCCCTGCGGCAGATGAGAAAGTTATATACAGTACCCATGTACAGACCTATGGCTGGCAGGACGAAGTGGATGATGGCAGCATATCCGGAACAACCGGAGAAGCCAAAAGACTTGAGGGGATCAAGATTAAGCTTGGCGGCGGCGTGACAGGAGGTATTCAGTACAGCACCCATGTACAGACCTATGGCTGGCAGGATTATGTGTCCAATGGAGCTTTGTCCGGCACAACCGGAGAGGCCAAAAGGCTGGAAGCCATCAAAATCAAGCTCACAGGGGAAGCCAGTAAGAAATATGATGTTTATTATAGCGTACACGCCCAGACTTATGGCTGGATGGGCTGGGCCAAAAACGGGGAACCGGCAGGAACCTCAGGATGCGGCAAACGCCTGGAAGCGATTAAGATCCTGTTGGTTGAAAAAGGCGGAAAAGCCCCGGGATCCGCAGACAATGCATATGTGGAGCAGAGAGCGTCGGTTACGTATAGATCCCATGTACAGACTTACGGCTGGCAGGGATATGTGGCAGACGGAGCCACCTCGGGAACTACCGGCCAGGCAAAAAGGCTGGAAGGGATCCAGATCCAGTTAAGCGGGCAGGCTTATTCCGGCAATATCGAATACAGCACCCATGTACAGACCTACGGCTGGCAGGGATATGTGGCAAATGGAGCTCTGGCAGGGACTACCGGCCAGGCAAAAAGACTGGAAGCGATAAGGATACGGCTGACCGGAGAGATGAAGGAAAACTATGATATTTATTATCGGGTCCACTCTCAGACTTACGGCTGGATGGGCTGGGCTAAAAACGGCGCTGCAGCAGGTACTTCCGGATATGCGAAACGTCTGGAAGGGATCCAGATTGTAATTGTGCCTAAGGGAAGCAGCGCACCAGGTTCTACCCAAAATAGTTACTATGGAAAATAAATGGGAAATAAATTCTGATATCATGTAAACATAAAAGGTCCTTCTATGATAAAATCTAAATCATAGGAGGACTTTGGTATACCAGCCCAAAGGGAAAGAGGAAGCTTATGAAATATAAATTATTGGTTTTAGATATCGACGGCACTGTGACCAATTCACAGAAACAGGTAAGTGAGAAGACCAGGGAGGCGGTGATCCGCCTTCAGGAGAAGGGGGTTCCTGTGGCCATTGCTTCCGGGCGGCCGCCCCAGGGAGTTTCTTATGTGGCCCAGGCTCTGGACTTTCAGACTTATGGAAGCTATATCCTGCCTTTTAACGGAGCCCGGATCGTGAATTTTAAGACAAAGGAATGTGTCTTTGAACGCACGCTGCCTTTAAGCCTTCCGGCCAGGCTGTGGCGGGATGCGCTGGAAAACCATATCGGGATCATTACCTACCGGGGAGATGTGATCTATTCCGGGACAGAGCCGGATTCCTATATGGCTATTGAAGCCCGGATCAATCAGATCCCCATTGAATATCGAAAGGATTTTGGCTTCTTTATAGATTTTCCGGTGAATAAATGTCTGCTGACGGGAGATGGGCAGGATCTGGAGGCTTTGGAGCCTGTGATGGCCAGGAAGTACTGCCATGAGGCCCAGGTGTTCCGCTCAGAGCCCTATTTTCTGGAGATCACCCCGAAAAACGTGGACAAGGCGTATTCCCTCCGTCATCTTCTGGATATTCTGGGGATTTCCAGGGAGGAGATGGTCTGCTGCGGGGACGGTTTTAATGATGTGTCTATGATCCAGTTCGCAGGACTGGGAGTGGCTATGGCAAACGCCCAGGAAAAAGTAAAGGATGTGGCGGATTATATTACCGTAAAGGATAACGACCATGATGGGATCGCAGAAGTGATCGAAAAGTTTTTTTAGGAATAGAAGGGAAGAGGAAAATGGCCTTACAGTTTATCTTCGGACCCTCCGGTTCGGGAAAATCCTATTATATCTACAAGAAGATCATACAGGAAGCTATGGAAAATCCGGACAGGCAGTATCTGGTGCTGGTGCCGGAGCAGTTTACCATGCAGACCCAGAAGGAACTGGTTATGCTCCATCCCAGAAAAGGGATCCTGAATATTGACGTCCTGAGCTTTGAGCGTCTGGCTTTCCGGGTGCTGGAGGAGACCGGGGCGCTTTCTCAGGAACTGCTGGAAGAGACGGGCAAAAGTATGGTCCTGCGGAAGGTGGCTCAGGAAAAGAAAGGAGAACTGAAGCTTCTGGGGTCAAAAATGAACAAGCAGGGGTATGTATCCCAGTTAAAGTCCATGGTTTCAGAGCTCCGTCAGTACGAGATCGGGACAGAGGAGCTGGATGGGCTTTTGGAGAGCGTAAAAGAAAAACCCGAGCTTTTTTATAAACTGAAAGATATCCAGATCTTGTATAAAGGCTTTTTTGATTATCTGGAGGGGAAATTCATTACCCAGGAGGAGGTTCTGGATGTTCTGGCCCAGAGGGCGGAGCAGTCGGAAAAATTAAGGGACAGCACGGTGGTCCTGGATGGTTACACAGGCTTCACCCCTATCCAGATCCAGGTGCTGGAAAAGCTCTTGAAGCTCTGCCGGCAGGTATATATCCCCCTGACCATAGGGCGGGGAGAAGATCCCTACAGGCTTGGAAGCCCCTACGGACTTTTTTATCTCACCCGGCAGACGGTGCATAAATTATGTAAACTTGCTGAGGAGGGGAAAATTTCCTGGAATGAGACCTGGATCCCGGGGAGAGGGGAAAAATACCAGGGCAGATTCAAGGAGAACGGAGCCCTGGATCATCTGGAGAAAAATATTTTCCGGAAGAACGCCAGACCCTATGAAGGGGGAGAAAGGGCGGTTTTTATCCGGGAGGCGCTGGAGCCCCAGGGGGAAATGGAAGAGATTGCCTGCCGGATCCGGCATATGGTGCGGAAAAAAGGATATCGTTTCGGAGACTTTGCCCTGGTCACCGGGGATATGGAGGTCTACGCCCCGGCAGCCAGAAGAGCTTTTGAAAAATATCAGATCCCCTGTTTTATTGATGAGAAGCATTCTCTGTTTATGAATCCTTTTGTGGAATATATACGGAGCGCCGTGGATATGGTGGTGGAGGGCTTTAGCTATGAAAGTGTGTTCCGCTTTCTCCGCTGCGGGCTGACGGCTATCCGGGAAGAGGACATGGACAGGCTGGAGAATTATGTGATCGCCATGGGTATCCGGGGGCTGGACCGGTGGGAGCAGGAATGGGTCCGGTCTTATCGGGGAGAGGATCCGGAAGAATGTGTAAAGCTCAACCCGGTAAGACAGGAGCTTGTGGATAAATGGAGGCCTTTTGCCCAAAGCCTGAAGGATCCCGGAGGGACTGTCAAAACCTGCTGTCAGGCCCTGTATCAATTTATCCGGGGAAATCATCTGGAAAAGAAGTTAAAGCTTTATGAGGAAGGATTCGCCGCCGCAGGAGATATGGCCCTGGCAAAGGAATACAGCCAGATCTACCGGATCGTTATGGATCTTCTGGACAAGCTGGTGGAGGTGCTGGGGGAAGAGCCGGTCCGGCCGGGAGCCTTTAAGGAGATCCTGGAAGCAGGACTTTCCGAGGCAAAGGTTGGGGTGATCCCTCCTGCCGCAGACCAGGTTCTGGTAGGCGATATGGAAAGGTCCAGGTTGAAAGATGTGAAGATCCTCTTTTTTGTGGGCGTTAATGAGGGAAAGATACCAAAGGAGAAAAACGGAAGCAAGATCCTTTCGGACCTGAACCGGGAAGAACTGGAAGGCCCTCTTGAAAAAATGGGCCTGGCTCTGGCGCCTACGGCAAGGGAAGAGCTTTATACCCAGAAATTTTATCTTTATCGGAACCTTACAAAACCCAGCCGGGAGGTTTATCTCACCTACAGCCGTTTAAGCGGCGGCGGAGATATGCTTTCCCCCTCCTACCTGGTCAACCAGGTGGAAAGGCTTTTCCCCGGGGCCCGGGAGTTGGAGGAGGTTTTGCCGTATACAGAAAGTTCCCAGGGGGCTGTGGAGCAGGTGGCCCGGGAGCTGGGAGGCAGGCAGGAGAAAACCAGGGTTTTCCAGGAGCTGTATACCTGGCTTTTGAAGGAAAAGGAGTGGAAACCCTGGGCGGACCGGCTGGTGGAGGCGGCCTATTGTGTGAATCCCCAGGACGCCATTGGAAAAGCGGCGGCCCAGGCTCTTTATGGTACAGAACTGGAGAACAGCGCTACCCGGCTGGAGCAGTTTGCCCGGTGCGCCTGTTCCCATTTCCTGTCTTATGGTCTTGTTCTCCGGGAGCGGATCCGGTATCAGTTTACCATGGCAGATCTGGGAACTCTGCTTCACAGCAGTCTGGATCTTTTTGCCAGGAAGCTCCGGGAACAGGGGATCCTCTGGGCCCAGATGGAAGACAGAGAGAGAGATCGGCTGGCGGAAGCCTGCGTGGACCAGGCGGTTGCCCAGGCGGGAGAGACGGTGCTTCTTTCCACTGCCAGAAATGCTTATATGATAAAACGGGCGAAGAGAATGGTAAAGAGGACCGTGTGGGCCCTGCAGTTCCAGCTTCGCCAGGGACGGTTCCTGCCGGCGCTTACCGAGTGGGCTTTCGGTCCCTGGGACAATATTTCCAGCCTGGAGCTGCGGCTTTCTCCGGAAGAGATCCTTCACCTTACAGGAAGGATCGACCGGATCGATGTGTGCAGGGAAGAGGGAAAGGTTTATGTGAAGGTGATGGATTATAAATCAGGGAATACCCAGCTGGACCCGGTAAAAATGTTCTACGGCCTTCAGCTTCAGCTTGCCCTGTATTTAAATGCGGCGGTGGAGCTGGAACAGGGGTATTTTCCAAAAGAGGAGATCGTCCCTGCAGGGATCTTTTACTATAATATCAAAGATCCGGTGCTGAACCGGGAAGAGGTAAAGGATCCGGAACATCCGGACTGGGAGATCCTGAAAAAACTGAAAATGGACGGCCTGGCAGGGGAAGAACCGGAGATCCTGGAACGGCTGGACAAAGATCTGGCCCAGAGAAAAAGCGTGGAATCCCTGGCGGTTCCGGTAAAGTATACGGCTAAGGGTACTCTGGCGGGAAATTCCAAGGTGGCGGATCGGGAAGCCTTTTCGACTATTATGAATTATGTAAACTATAAAGCCAGGGAGATCGGGCAGGAGATCCTTGGAGGAAATGCAGCGGTAAATCCTTTCGCCTATCAGAAGGAAACCGCCTGCGACTATTGCCCTTACCGGAATGTCTGCGGCTTTGACGAGAAGATCCCCGGATATTCCTATCGGAGGCTGGGAGCCTGTAAGCCGGAGGAGGTCTGGGAGAAGATGAAGGCAGCATTGAAAAAGGTATCCACTGGGGAGGAGGAATAGAGATGGCAGTTGCATGGACCGAAGAACAGCAGAGGGTCATAGACGCCAGGGACTGTAATGTCCTGGTAAGCGCTGCGGCAGGAAGCGGAAAGACGGCGGTGCTGGTAGAGAGGATCCTGGAAAGGATCCTGGATAAGAACCGGCCGGTGGATATTGACCGTCTCCTGGTGGTGACCTTTACCAGAGCTGCGGCAGGAGAAATGAAAGAGCGGATCGCCAGAGCCATTGAGAAGCGGCTGGAGGAAGACGGGGAAAACGAACATCTCCAGCGGCAGAGCACTCTGGTCCACCACGCCCAGATCACTACCATAGACAGCTTCTGCTCCTATGTGGTAAAAAATTATTTTCATCTCATCGATCTGGATCCTTCCTTCCGTATGGGAGACGAAGGGGAAATGCGGCTGATGAAAGGGGACGTGGCGGAAAAAGTCCTGGAGGAAGCCTACGGACGGGAAGATGATGAGGAGTTTTCTTCCTTTGTAGAAGGCTTTGCCCAGGGAAAATCCGATGAGAATATCGAAGACCTGGTGCTGAAGCTTTATGAGTTTTCTATGAGCTATCCCTATCCGGAAGAATGGCTGGAGGAGTGCCGCAGGGCTTACCAGGTAAAAAGCCTGGAGGAGCTGGAAAAGGCTTCCTGGATGGAAGCTGTAAAGCAGGAGCTCCGGAAACAGATGGAAGAGGCAAAAGAGCTTCTTGTCCAGGCCCTGGAAATCGCCGGAGAAGGGGACGGCCCCGGATTTTATATCCCCCTTCTGGAGGAAGAAAAAAAATCTGTGGAGAACCTGCTTTCCATGGAAAAATTTTTTCACTGGAAAGAGGCTGCGGACCATCTGGAATTTAAGCGCCTTCCTCCCGGGAAAAAGGCGGAGAAGGAGCTGGTGGCCGAGGAAAAACAGGAGCTGGCGAAAAATCTCCGCAGCCAGGCAAAAGATCTGTTAAATGATCTGAAGGCAAAGTATTTTCAGGAATCTGCGGAAGAAATCCTGGAGCATCTCCAGGAGGCGGCCAGGCCGGTAGGAGTCCTGGTGGATCTGACCCTGGCCTTTATGGAGGCCTACAAAAAGAAAAAACAGGAAAAAAATATCCTGGATTTTTCGGATCTGGAGCACTATGCCCTGGAGATCCTGGTAGACCACAGCCCCCAGAGGGATGAACGGACCCAGGCGGCAAAGGAACTGGCAGACCAGTTTGCAGAGATCATGATCGACGAGTATCAGGACAGCAACCTGGTCCAGGAGAAGATCCTCACCTCTGTCTCCCGGGTGGAAGAGGGAGAATATAATATCTTCATGGTGGGGGATGTAAAGCAGAGTATTTACCGGTTCCGGCTGGCCCGGCCGGATCTGTTTATGGAGAAATTCCACAGCTATCCCACTGTGCCGGGAGGAAAAACCTGCCGGATCGATCTTCATAAAAATTTCCGCAGCCGGGACACGGTGCTGGATAGTGTAAATTATCTGTTTTATCAGATCATGGGAGAAGATCTGGGCGGGGTAGAGTATGACCAGGACGCTGCCCTCTATCCCGGCGGCCGGTTCCCGGAACTTCCCCAGGAGTCGGAACCGGCGGCGGAAGTCCTTTTTCTGGAGGAGGACGATCCGCTGTGGCAGGAACAGGACAGTCCGGAGACTGCCAGAGAGCTGGAAGCCAGAATGACCGCCATGAGGATCCGGGAGCTGATGGAAACGGGACAGGTAACGGATAAGGATACCGGAGAACTGAGAAAGGTGAAGTATTCCGATATCACCATTTTGCTCAGAACCATGTCAGGCTGGGCGGAGACTTTTAAGAAAATCCTGAATTCCTGCGATATCCCGGCCAGCGTTACCACAAAGACCGGATATTTCTCCGCCCCTGAGGTGGCGGCGGTGCTGGATTATCTCCAGATCCTGGACAATCCTCTCCAGGATATTCCTCTGGCGGGAGCCCTGCGGAACCAGCCGCAGGGATTTACCTTTGAGGAGCTGGCCCGGATCCGGAATATCGGGAACGCCGGGGAAAGGAACAGCCTTTATGAGGCGCTGCTGGAGACGGAAAAGCTTAGGGAGCCTCTGGGAGAGAAAGTCCGCAAGTTCCTGAAAACCTACCGGGAGCTGCGCCGGGAAGTGCCCTACACTCCCATCCACCAGCTGATCTGGGATTTCTTTGACAAAACCGGATTTCTTCTCTGGCAGCAGGCTTTTGTCTCAGGGGAACAGAGAAAGGCAAATCTTCTCATGCTCCTGGAAAAGGCCAGGGATTATGAGAGCACCAGCTACCGGGGGCTGTTTAACTTTGTCCGGTATATCGAAAATCTGAAAAAATACCAGGTGGATTTCGGAGAGGCCAATATCCTTTCCGAAAAAGAGGATACCGTAAGGATCATGAGTATCCACGGAAGTAAGGGCCTGGAATTTCCTATTGTATTTGCGGCAGGTATGGGAAAACAGATGAATATGCAGGACGCCAGAGAGAGTATCGTACTTCACCCGGATCTGGGTATCGGCGCACCCTGTGTGGATGAGAAGCTGCGGATCCGGACCAGGACCCTTCTCCAGCGGGCGATCCAGCAG
The DNA here is from genome assembly GCA_944384185.1 of uncultured Blautia sp. Taxonomy (GTDB): domain Bacteria; phylum Bacillota; class Clostridia; order Lachnospirales; family Lachnospiraceae; genus Blautia. The sequence continues at coordinate 9,085 of CALWSM010000075.1, forward strand.
GAGATCACCCTGGAAAGCCTGGGGGAAGAGCTGCGGATCCTCTATGTGGCTCTCACAAGGGCAAGGGAGAAGCTGATCCTTACAGGTACTCTCACGAAACTGCCGGAACGGCTTTCCCAGCAGGAAATGCTGAAACGGCGGAGCCAGAGGCGTCTTCCCTATGGAGTGCGGGTGAAGGGGAAAAGCTATCTGGACTGGATCCTGTCGGCCCTGGCCAGACATCGGTCTATGAAGGAACTGTACCAGTCTGTGGACCTGGGAGTCTATCCTCTGAATCCACTCTACGAAGGCCCCGGAGATTTCAGGATCCGGAAGGTCTCTCCCCTGGAACTGGTCATGGGAGAGCTGAACGCCAGGACCAGAGAGCTGGAAGAAAAGGAAGTTTATCTTCACTGGGACAGGGAAAAGGTTTATGATCCCGACACCAGAAAAGAACTGGAGGAAAGCCTGGCTTATGTATATCCCTATAAAGATCTGGGAAGGATCCCGGCCAAAGTAACGGTGTCGGAGATAAAGCGCCTTCAGGAAGAAGAGGATGAAAGTCTGGAGCTGTATCCGGCAGTCCGGGAATCCCGGGAAATGGCCGGAGAGACACAAGAGTCCACCTTACCACCCTTACCTTCCCAGGAGAAAGATCTGGCTCAGGAAGCTCCGGAGGAAGGATATGTGCCCTCCTTTATGAGACCGGAGAAGGAAGAACTGAAGGGTGCGGAGAGAGGAACTGCCTATCACGCAGTTCTGGAACGGCTGGATTATGAAAAGACAAACAGTCTGAAAGATGTGCAGAGCCAGATCCGGGAGCTTTATCGCCAGGGAAAAATTTCAGAAGCAGTGAAAAATTCCGTCTGGGCCAGGGACATCTATGATTTTGCAGCCTGCAGCCTGGGGCAGAGAATGAAAAAGGCGGCAGAAGGAGGGCTTCTTAAGAGAGAGCAGCCCTTTGTCATAGCCGTACCGGCTTCCTCGGTAAAGGAAGACTATCGGTCAGAGGAAGAGATCCTGATCCAGGGTATCATCGACGCCTGCTTTGAGGAAGAGGGGGATCTGGTGCTGGTAGATTACAAAACAGACCGTCATCCATAAGGAAATCCCGGGGAACTGACAGACCGGTATAAGATCCAGCTTCTATACTATCAGGAAGCCTTGGAGCGGATGACAGGTAAAAAAGTAAAAGAAAAATATATTTATTCCTTTTATCTTAAAAAGGCAATACCGGTGTGAGAACGCCGGTATTGCCTTTTTAAGACTTAAAGTTTCCTTACTGTTTTACAGTAATTTTATAGATATTTTCTGAACCCTGTGCTATGATGAAAGCATAGAATTCCTCTGTCAGCGGAGGAAGAAAAATGAGTAAGAAGACATTAAATGAACTGACCCTGAAAGATAATTTTATGTTTGGCGCAGTGATGACAAATGAGGAAAACTGCAGGAAATTTTTAAAT
>CALWSM010000076.1 GCA_944384185.1 uncultured Blautia sp.
CACTATGACGGAGTCATCGCCGGAAAAACCGGCCACACGGAAGCAGCAAAAAATACCCTTGTCACAGCGGCTTCCCGGGACGGCATGACCCTGGTCTGCGTAGTCCTTCGCTCCGACGGGGAAAACCGCTTTATCGATACCGTAAGTCTTTTTGATTACGGCTTCGACAATTTTCATCTGTCTCCCCTGTACTGGATGGACCGGGAAACGCCCTCCGGCTACATAGTCCTGCCCAAAGGGGTGGAAAGTAATGTTCTTACTGTTAAAGACAGCGACAGCGAAAATATCCGGACCCGGACATATTCCTATCAGGGAACCGAGCTGTATCGCTCTCAGATGGAGCTTCCGGCGACGCTTGAACAAAGTGACAGAACTCCTTCATCTTCCGCATTCTATCAGATCGGCGGATGGGATTTTCTTTTCCCTGTCATGGTCGGATTTTTGGGAGTCTTATGTATCGCAGAGATTTCTTTGATCCTTGTCCCTGTTCTGAAACGCCGCAAATAGGCTTCCTGCCTGTAGGAAATAAAGAAAACCTTCTCCCCGGATAATTCCAAAGAGAAGGTTTTCTTTATTCTCCTTTATAAATTAAAAGGCTCTTTTTCAAGAGAAAAATTCGGATTATAGAATGGATCTCCATTGTCTAAAAGTTCCGTCCATTTTTTCCGGAATTTATTGATCTCATTTTCAAATCTGCGAATCTTCTCCGGCGTATCTTCATATCCCCGGGATTTTGATTCATAATGATGCCACAGGGAAAAGGCGTTATACACTACCCACTTTCCTTTTTCCCTGATCTTCAGGCAGTAGTCTACATCATTCAGGGCGACTGCAAATTCTTCTGTAAAGCCTCCTACTGAAAGGAAGTCTTCTTTTGGCGTCATCATGCAGGCTGCCGTCACCGCACTGTAATTGCAGTTGATCCTCGGCCGTACCATGTAGCCGTAATCTTCTTTATCCAGTCCAACAAATACATGGCCGGCAAATCCGCCTATGCCGATCACTACTCCCGCATGCTGGATGGTATCATCCTCATATAAAAGTTTAGCGCCTACAACTCCTACATCCTCTCGCATACAGCAGCCCAGCATTTCAGAGATGGCGGTCTCATTAATGATCTCTGTGTCGTTATTCAGGAATAACAGATAGTCCCCTTTTGCATACTGAACCCCAAAGTTATTGATCGCCGAATAATTAAATTCTTTTTCCCAATATACCACTTTCACATTCGGATATCTCTGTTCCAGTTCTTTATAATAAGCAAAAGTTTTTTCCTGATCGCTGTTATTTTCCACAATGATAAATTCGATATTTTTATAGCTGCTTCTTTCCTGTACGGAAGAAATACATTTTTCCAGATCCTCTGTATGATCCTTATTGGGGATCACGATAGATACAAGGGGATCTCCCGGAGTATCATAGATTACATGATACATCCCCCACAGCTCCGTATGCTCTACTCTGGCAGATACGCCGGTTCTCTTCAAATGTTCCTCTATGGCTCTTTTTCCAGCCTCGTAGGCGTACATCTTGCTGGCCGGATTTCCTGCCACCGAATTCTCGTGCATTCTCCAATAATATAAGATCTTGGGAATATGCTTGATCTGCTTTGCCTCTTCCACGCACCTGAAAATAAGGTCGTAATCCTGGGAACCGTCAAATTCTGAACGGAATCCGCCTATCTTCCTGATGATCTCCGTTTTCACAACAAAGAAATGGGTAATATAATTATGGGAGCACAGAAGATCCATACTGAAGTCCGGTTTGAACTTCGGATCTTTGTGGATCTTCATATCATAGGAAGTCATATCTTCGTCTGTATACAGCACGTCATAATCGGTCTCCTGCAGGGCGTTGACAATTTCATACAGCGCATTTACCGCCAGGGCGTCGTCATGGTCCAGAAGCCCTACATAATCTCCTGTGGCCAGCTCCAAAGCCCCGTTGGTATTTCCCGAGATCCCCATATTTTTGGGAAGGATCTTATATTTAATCCTGCTGTCCTTTTCCTGATAAGCTCTGAGAGCTTCCTCCAGCTCCTGATTCCCTTCGCTTCCGTCGCCGATACATAACTCCCAGTTTCCATAGGTCTGATTTTGCACAGATTCGATCATCTCCTGCAAAAACTTCAGCGGCGTATTATAAGTGGGAACCACAATACTGATCTTAGGCTGATAGTCAAAGCTTTTTTTCTTCTGTTCTTCTATTTCTTTTTCTGTAAGCTGATGTTCCCTAAACCATTCGTCGTAAGGCTTTACATTACTGTTGATCCTTTCGATAAGATAATCCTTCAGACCTTTTACGCCGTTTTCCGCAATATATCGGTATACCTTACAAATGTTTTTAAGCTTAAATTTCTTGGCTGCCTGAATTATAAAACCTTTTCTGGCCTCATATCTGCGGGCCTTCCATAATTCTTCCGGAACCAGGGGAAGGGTCTTTTTGTCTACTGTATCTGTAACTTCCAGAATATACTCCTTATCCTTATCATAAAGAAAAGTCGCTTTAAATCCACATAAAAGATGTTTTTTATCCGTCAGACGAAGTTTATATAAGTCCTCTCTTTTTCTCAGTTCCATAGAAAGCTCTTCTTCTTTTCCCTGACTGTCTGTAACCTTAAACTGTATGTCTATGTCTGTCTGGGATACGCTCCAGCCGTTTACCACGATATGGTCTTTATCTATATAGATCCCATCGATGTTTAAAGTCAGGCTCTTCCGATCTTCGATCTGGGCAAAATCATCGCTGTCTAACATATATATTCTCTGTATAACGCCGTTTTTCTTTACATAAAGCCTGTATTCCTCGGGAATAGTTTCTTCCAGTTCGATCTTAATGTCAAAGCCGCTTTTCAAACGGACATTTTGTCTTTTAAACTTTTTCTGAACATCCGGACGTTCCACCGCAAATCTTTTATGATGGATCTGCTTCCCATTCAAAACGGAAAAAACCTGAACCGTATCCTCCTCTGAGGAAAGTATCCAGCCGTTGATTTTTATATAACGGTGTCCGGGGATATTTCTGTATATAGCCTGATCCACGCAAAATTTTATCTTTTTCATTTCCTTATCTCCTATCTTAAAAATTTATACAAAAGCTTTATAAAAAGCACAATATAGGCCAGCATACCTGCAAAAACAATAAACTCCTGCAGGTTAAAGGTTTTATATACCGTTTTCAGTACCAGGCATTCCTCTCTCTCCTGACCGTTCAGGCTCAGGGACGTGCCCTCCTGTTTTTGCGTGGTATAAAAGGAAACCCCTTGATCGTCCGGCGTATTGTCAGCCTGTATCCGCAGAACATATTCTCTGCCCTTGCTCTCTTCGACCCTCTGAAATGGGATATCTGTAAATTCTGCGTCTTCCCAGCCTGCCGTGTCCACAGTTCCTTCTGCCGCTATCTCCTGGGTCTCCTTATCCATAAGCTGATAGCGCAATGTTCCGTTTTCCGTTCGATTGAAGGTCACCGGCTGTACCTGTACGCCCTCCAGTCCATTCAATTCGCAGTAAAAGCTCTGCTCAATATAAGAATTACCGCTCAGCTGCCCGAAATTTCCGTATCCGTCTCCTTCCACTCCGGTATCATAGATCGCTGTTTCCCAGGAGCAGAGAAATGTCCTGATCAAAGAAATGGCCAGGATAATGCATGTATAAATTATTGGTTTTATCACTTTCTTCATACCGTTTCTCCCCTGCTTATATCTGTCTGTACAACTCGCAGACTTCTTTTACCGGGCCGTCCATCCGGACATGCCCCTTTTCGATCCATACCGCTCTTGTACAGAGACTTTCTACCTGTTCAATGCTGTGAGATACGAATAATATCGAGGTATCTTTGGTCATCATATGTTTTATACGCTGTTCACATTTCTGCTGGAACTTAAAATCCCCTACGGACAAAACTTCGTCTACGATCAGAATATCCGGCGTACCGATGGTGGCAATGGCGAAAGCCAGACGGGCCAGCATACCGGAAGAAAAGTTTTTCAGAGGCACGTCCATAAAATCATGCAGTTCTGAAAAGTCCACGATATCCTGATAATGGGTCTCCATCTCTTCATGAGAAAATCCCAGGATAGCGCCGTTTAGATAAACATTTTCCTTCGCCGTCAGGTCGATATCAAACCCTGCTCCTAATTCAATAAGAGGGGCGATGGTTCCCCAGGTTTTTACATAACCCTTCGTAGGCTTTAAAACTCCTGCCACCGTTTTCAGCAATGTACTCTTTCCGCAGCCGTTCAGTCCGATAAGGGCCACCGCTTCTCCCTTTTCCACAGTCAGGTTAATATCCTGAAGGGCCCAGAACTCATCATAGGAAATTTTATTCTTGATCCTTTTAATGATATATTCTTTTAAACTGTCGATCTTCTCTCTGGACAGATTAAATTTCATGGATACATCATGTACTTCAATAACAATATCCGCCATATTTCTACTCCTAAAGATTTAATATAAAGTTATCCTGATTCTTATAAAATACATATAGGCCGATCACTAATGCAATAACCGCCATAACCAGCGAATAGATCACGGATCCGGCGCTTGGCAGCTGCCCGTATATGACAACCTCTCTGAACACATTCAAGATCTGCGTGATAGGATTCAGTCTTACCAGGAGATTGATCTTTCCCGGAAGAATAGACATCGGATAAATAATGGGAGCCAGATAGTTCAGCACCACAAGCAAAACCCCGTAAAGATGGATCATATCACGAAACTTTACAGCGACCGCAGCAAGGATCAGGCCGATCCCCGTTGCAAACACGGTCAGTAAAAAAATCGGGATAATAGCCAGGATCACGGTATAATATAAACGGGCGTCTGTGAAGATCATTACGATGATCAGGGCGCAGAATGAAGCCATTAAGTTAATAAAGCTGGACAGGATCCTGGAAAATGCAAAGAGATATTTGGGAATATAAACTTTTTTTATCAGAGAGGCGTTGTCGATCACCGCTGACATAGACCGGGAGGTGCCTTCTGAAAAGAAATTATAGATCAACTGTCCGCTTAATATATATAAAGGATAGTTTTCAATCCGGAAACGAAACAGATTTGAAAACACGATCGAAAGAACGATCATCATAAGCAATGGGTTTAAAAGGGTCCATAACACCCCCAGCACAGACCGGCGGTATTTTGTTTTTATATCCCTGGTCACCAGCTCTTTCAAAAGGGGCCTGAATTTTATAAAATTTTGTATATACTGCGTCACAAAAAATCTCCCTTCTTTTCATCTTTGTAAATTGCTGTTCTTTATCATAACACTAATTCTTTGATTTTACAACATTTCCAGCAGCCGTTCTACACAAAACACCCCTGCGCAGGTGGCTCCCGCCACCAGGATCAGGCTTTTTTTCCTAAGAGCCAAAACCACTGCGATCACAAACCCTGCAATTCCTGAGACTGGGGACTGGGTTGCATAGAGGATCGCAGGAAAGGTCATGGCTGTAAGACAGGCGTAGGGAATATAGTATAAAAAAGAACGAAAATAAACGTTTGTGATTTTTTTCTGTATCAGTGTCAGGGGAAGCATACGGATGAGATAAGTCACCCCCGCCATCACAAAAATATATGCGTATATCATACCTTTTCCTCCTTAACCGGAAATAAAGCCGCACCGATCCCGGCCGCCCCTATGGTGCAGATAATGATCGTAAATCCGGAAGAGATCTCCCGGAGCACAGGGAGATAATAAAATGCTGCGCTTAATACCAGAGCCGTTCCGGTTACCATCAGGACCTGGCGGCTCTCCTTCGCCACAGGAACCACGATGGCTATAAACATACCATAAAGCGCCACGCCAAGAGCGCTGATCACCGCCGCCGGAAGCAGTGTGCTTGCCACCGCCCCTGCCAGGGTTCCTCCAACCCAGCCCACAACAGGGAGAAGGATCAGCCCGTACATGTACCGGCTTCCCACGCTGCCCGGCTTAGAGCTGGCCACTGCAAAAATCTCGTCTGTGTTCCCGTATGCGATCAGCATACGTTGAAAGCTCTTCACGGAATGGTCCAGTTTCTGGGACAGAGAAACGGACATCAGCGCATACCGGATATTAATGACCAGCTGGGTCAGCGCCATCTCCAACAGAGATGCGCCTGAAAGGATCACGGTAAGCCCTGCGAACTGCCCTGCTGAAGTAAGGTTCAGCAGAGAGATCAGCACAGCATGAAAGGGCGAGATCCCATCCTGTACTGCCAGCATGCCAAATGTAAAGCTTACAGAAAAATAGCCGGCAGCAATGGGGATACCGTCCCGCAGACCGGCCTTTATCTTATTATGTACCATATTATGTTTTTTACCTCCAATGTCATGAGAAAAGCTGCCGTATTAAACAATCTTCATTACCTGCTTGTTTAATACGGCAGCCTGTATCCTATTCTCCTAATCCGCTTTCAACCGCCGTAACCAGGGTCTCCAGAGCGATTTCTTCATCTTCTCCCTCACATACCAGCTCTATCTCATCTCCGCACTTTACACAGGCCCCCAGCACGCTTAACACGCTTTTCGCATTTGCGGAACCATCTGCAAATCGGAAAGTGATCAGAGATTTAAACTTCATAGCCTCCTTGCAAAGTATGCCTGCCGGCCGCAGATGCAGCCCGGTGGGATTCTTAATAGTCACTTTTTGGCTGACCATTTTATCACTTCCTATCTTTCTCCTATTCTTCTGTCTGTCTCTCTGCTGACGGAGTTAAAGTAACTCTTACTGTGACTTTCTCTACCAGTTCATAACCCTCAGGAAGTGTTACCTCTACAGGGACGTCATATTCCCCTTCCGTTGTATACTTAGATGTATCTATAGACAGCTTTATATCGCTTTCTTCTAATTTCTCCAGCGCTTCCTCAGATCCTTTAATACGGACCGTCACACTGTCGTCTGTGATCACAGCCGTCATATCTTCCGGCTGCTTCTTCCGATCGATGCTGGTGGCCGGTATTACATATTCTTTGCTGTTATACGGAATGATCGCCACCGAAACGATCACCGAACTGCTGACATCTCTGGTCAGCATAGTGTTTTTCGGAAGGTATTCTTCTATATCAATCGTCTGTTCAAAATCTTCCTTTTGTCCGGAAACATCGATCTGTGAAGCAGGAATGGTAATAGTATTTCCATTTTCCGCCAATTCCTGTAAAGCTTCATCTGTTCCTGCGATACTGATAGTATTGGGAACCGTACTGACTGAGGATACCTGATATCCCTTTTCAGGCGTTCCGGAACAGGAGGCCTGAATGGATATATCCGGCCGGACCTTCCAAAGCTCCACATAAACCTCCACCTTATTATTTTCAACATCCTGAAAATTCAGATAAGACATCTGGGTATCCGACAGCTCGTCACCGTTTTTGTCATATACGTGGAGTGTACTGGAGACATTGCCGCTCTGGTTCATTCCACTGACGTCTATATCTGCCACTACCCGGTCCAGCTTGCTGGTCAGATCTTCCGGTCCGGAAATGGTAACTTTCTCAGGATTTACCGTAAGCTTTCCCACTTCATACCCTGCTTCTGGGATCGTACCGCCCACAGAAGGAGAAATGGTCATTGCCTGGCTGGTGAGTTCATCGGTTTCTATGGGTATATTCGCCGGGGTAACCGTAATGTCTTCCTCCAAAACCCCCGGACATACCACCCGCACAGGAACCATATAAGGAGTGGTATCCATGGATACGATCTGCGTCATATCCGCTTCTGCCACAATACTGTCCTTGTTGATCGACCGCAATACATCGCTGGTCGCCCGGATCCTCACAGTTACTGTATCATCCCCGTCTACCAGAAGCGGGATCTGCAGGTCGCTGGTAAGATAAGACTCATTTACAATGGTAACCGGAACATTCCAATAAGTTTCTGATCTTACAGGATTTTCAATATTTACTACTAAAAGCCAGATTAAAATGGCAACTGCAAGAGAAAGGATTTTCAGCGTAAATTTATTCATCAGATTTTTTTTCATTCTTCACCAATCCCTTCCACAGCCTGTGTTTTGCATTCTCCTGTTTTACTTTATTCTGCTCCTGCTCCAGTATCTGCCTTAATTCCTCCTTATTCAGCCCTACATGGATCTCTCCGTTCTTTGTTACAGAAACCCTTCCGGTCTCTTCTGAGACGATCACAGTCAATGCATCGCTTACTTCGCTGATCCCGACCCCTGCCCGGTGTCTTGTCCCCAGATTCTTATTCAGATCCAGGTTATCCGAAAGAGGAAGATAGCAGGTAGCCGCCACGATCCGGTCTCCCCGTATGATCACAGCCCCGTCGTGAAGAGGGGTATTATGTTCAAAAATATTGATCAGCAGCTGGCTGCTCACCAGAGAATCCAGAGCGATCCCTGTCCGGATATATTCGGTAAGAACCGTTTCCTCTTCAATTACGATCAAAGCTCCGGTCTTTACCGCTCCCATCTCAAAACTGGCTCTTACGATCTCATTGACCGTTCTGTCGCTGAACCGTCCTTCCGTTTCTTTCTTGCCGGTGTCAAAGGGGATCAGGTTGCTCACGATCTTTTTATGCCCCAGTTCCTCCAGCGCCTTACGCAGCTCCGGCTGAAAAATGACCAGGATCGCTGTGATGGCGTATCCGCCCATAGTGGTAACCAGCCAGAGGATGGTATTCATCTCAAATATATAGGCGATCACAACAAAAACCAACACGGTAAGGATTCCCTTTAACAGGGAATATGCTCTTGTGTTCCTGATCCAAAGCATGAACTGATAAACAAAAAAGGCTATCAGAAGGATCTCCACAACATCATTCCACTGTACGCTGTTGGGCAATGTCCATTGTCCTAAATAGTCATGAAGGTTTTTCAAAAAACTGCCCACAACCTTTTTTCTCCCCCTTTCCTGCAGGTTCTACATGATTCGATAACTGCCGACATCCTGCAGCTGAAAATTACCTTTACAAATCTTTCAAAGACTCTTCCAGTTGTTTTTCAAAATCAAAAGTTTCCTCTTCGTTCCTCTCCACCGGCGCCGCATCCTCGTTTTCTGCTTCCGGATTTTCCGTGGTCATCGTTTCTGAAGAAATGTTCTTAATCTTCTTTTCTGTCTGGGCTACAAAGGATTTTGGTACGGCTTTCACATAGTAAACATACTCGTCATCCTCGAATTGGGTGCTCTCACTTCTGGAATAATCAATGCCAAGAGCCGCAAATTCGATCACAAGTCCCACTACAGCGGCAAGAACCCCTGCCAGGATCACACCGCCGATATGAATATTCACATTTAAAAACATACCGCCCAGGATCATGATCAAAATATAGATAACCGCTCCCGCCGCATCTCCGATCCTCCAGGAATAATCTGAAGAAGTTCTGGAGATCAGATAAACCACCATAAGGACAACTACAAATGCTAAAATATTCAGCCACATTTCCTGATTATTGATCAGGGCGTCCAGAAGGATCTGGAGTTTTTGTACAGCTTCTGTCTCTTTTCCCTGAAGCACCGTACTTCTGTCGCTGACCACTTCCATAAAATAATATAAGATCACGCCGCAGCAGGAAGGCACTGCGCAGGAAGGCCCTCGCAGAAGACCTGCGCTTACCGGAACTGCCGCCGGCATATGGAAGAAAAAGGCCGTAGGCGTCATGATCAGAGCCAGATTGTCCCGGGATGTAAATCTCAGAAAAAGGATCATCAGCAGAAGCAACAGAAGCATGGAAAACGCCGCTACCTCCACGCCTACTCCATAGCAATGGGCCACGATCATAATGCATCCCAGCACTGCCATTCCATTCAGCGGAAGCACCGCACATATAATAGACAGGATCAGGACAATAAAAATATTATCCAGAGTCTCTAAAAATCCCAAAGTAGAATTAATGCTCTGAAACACAATAAAAGCGAGGAGAAATTTCAGCAGGGGAAGAAGCCAGGTCTCATGCTCCCCATATAAAGTTTTGATTTTCTGTTTCATTTCTAATAAAGTTGTCACGGTCAGTTTCTCCTCCCTGTAATTTTTTCGATTCTTCTTTCTTCTCTGTCATAAATTTTCTTCATCTGGCCCAGGCCTTCATAATATTCCTGTATTCCTTTCTGCGCTTTAGCATATTTCACCGTACAGTATATATATGTAAGTACGCTATATACTGCCAGCAGGATAATATATCCCCCTATTATCCCTGTAACCAGCAAAGTCAGGTTCATGCGGTGCAGATTATTCATCAGATATTCGCTTTTGTATCCGACCCATCCCAACAAAAGAAGGGCGTAAGCGATTGTCGTAAGGAAAAAATTTTTGATCAAGGCCAACCCAATATAATCGCTTCTATAATAATTGCTGATAGCCAGATGCTGTTTTCCCTCTCCTGATTCATACACAGCCAGTTTATGCATTTTTTTAATTTTCTGGACGTCAAGCATAAAGTTCCCTCTTTTCTGTTTCGTTCTATACTCATACATAATGCATTATACCATAGTCAACGGAAATGAATCAAGAGTTTTACGTCTCAGTACCAATTGC
>CALWSM010000077.1 GCA_944384185.1 uncultured Blautia sp.
GAGAAGATCCTTTACCTTATAGAAAGAAGAAAAGTAAAGCCATCGGAAATTACAGCGGTGACCTTTACAAATAAAGCTGCCCGGGAAATGAGAGAACGTCTGGAGCAGGAGCTTGGCAATAAAAGAGCCCTGAAACAGATCCGGATCGGAACCTTTCATTCCATCTGCCTGGATATACTGAGAACACAGGGAGAGACCTTTTCTCTGGCTGATGAGATCCAGGTAAAGGAACTGGCCCAGGAAACCATGGATATGTGGAACCTGAAGATTTCTGTAAGGGATTTCCTCTCAGAGATTTCTCTGTATAAATCTGTCCTGCAGGAAAGAGCCTTTCCCGATCAGGTCTGGGAAGACGCATTTACCTATTATCAGAAACTGTTACAGGATCGGAACCTGGCGGACTTTGATGATCTTCTCCTGAAAGCTTTAGACCTGGCTCAGCCCTCCAGGCTGGAAGAGGAATGCAGGAAAAGATTTACTTATCTTCTGGTAGATGAATTTCAGGATGTAAACCTTGTACAGTACAGGCTCATGCTGGAATGGGCCAAAGGAGGAAGGGAGATTTTTGTCATCGGAGATCCGGACCAGGCTATTTACGGATTCCGGGGCTCTGACTCCAGGTGTTTTGAAAGGCTGAAAGAAGACCGGCCGGAGACCAGAGAGATCTTTCTGGAGGAAAACTACCGGTCAGTTTCGACTGTGGTGGAGGCTGCCGAAGCGGTGATCACCCTGAATCCCGGAGAGGAAAGGCATCTGAAGGCTCACAGAGGACAGGGGGAGAAACTGAGGATCGTAGAGGCAGCTTCAGACCTTTCTGAGGGGATCTTTGTGGCAAAAGAGATCAACCGGCAGACAGGAGGCCTGGATATGCTGGAAGTTCAGAAGGGATATGAGGCGGAAAGCCGGCGGAGCCAGAGAAGTTTTTCTGAGATAGCAGTTCTTTGCAGGACCCACCGGCAGTTCCGGATCCTGGAGAAATGCCTGGCGAAGGAAGGGATCCCTTATGTGACTGTGGGAAGAGAAGATTTTCTCCTGGATCCTGCAGTAAGGGGAACCATAAGTTTCTTTAAGAGCCTGACAGAAGAAAATATACAGGCCAGAAACCTTGCCCTGAAGCTTGTGTGGGGACTGGACGATACAGAAATGGCGGACAGCGTATACCGGGAAGCAAAGAAAAAGTATCTGCCCCTGTTGAAGAAAGGAAGACCGGAAAAGATCCTGAGCTCCTGGCAGGAAGACATGAACCTGAAGAAAAGCCAGGATATGACCAGGCTTTGCCAGACAGCCCTTTCCTATGGGACTATGGAAGAATTCCTCCAGGAGCTGTCTCTGGGAGAGGAAGGAGATCTGATCCGCCGGCCCCAGAAAAGCTACAGCGCCGGGGCCGTTTCCCTGATGACCCTTCATGGTTCTAAAGGGTTGGAATTTCCTCTTGTATTTCTCTGAGGGGCGCAGCAGGAAGTCCTTCCTCTGGAAAAGGCGGACTACCCCGCAGATCCGGAAGAGGAGAGAAGACTTTTCTTCGTTGGCATGACGAGAGCAAAAGATCAGTTGATCCTCACCTATGTAAAGGAGCCCTCTTCTTTCCTGAAGGAGATACCAGAAGAACTGACTTTAAGGGAAAAGGCGGGGAAGAAGCGGCAGGAAACAGAAGGGGAGCAGATGAGCCTGTTTGATTTTATATAAAGAATAAATTTCCCCTCAGAGGATATGGGGGCAAAAAAATACAAGGGGCTCCTCATTACACATTTGCCGGAAAGCATCCGGATATCTGTGAAATGGGAAATCCCTTGTATCTTAATTTTACTGAGCAGCTTTGGCCTGCTCTAAAGCTCTGGCAAGCTGATCCGGACAGGAAGTGCCTCTTCCGCCGCAGTCCGTGCCTTTTAACCTGTCGATCACATCGTCGATCTTCATGCCCTGTACCAGGCTGGCAATGCCCTTTGTGTTGCCGTTGCAGCCTCCGTTAAATTTCACAGACTTTATCCTGTCGCCGTCCAGTTCGATGTCGATAGAACGGGAACAGACGCCTTTTGTTTTATAAACCATATCTTGATACCTCCTGCTTGAAATCTTTACTTTACCCTGACAATGATACCGCAAAGCGGAGAGCCAGGGGAGCACTCCGGCTCATTTGGCAGCCGCCGGCGATACAGCGCACTGGCCGCCTGGGGCTAGTATAGCATGACCGGAAAGAAAAGTAAAATGCCAGTGGAAAAAACAGGACAAAACATGTAAAATAGGTTACAGTTCCCGGGCCGGCCGGAGTTCTGCAGATACCCGGCACCAAAAGGAACGGAAAACGCAGTATTAGGAAAGAAAGAGGGATATACAGTGAAAATTATCGGTATTATCGGAGCCATGGAAGAAGAAGTGGCTATGTTAAAGGAAAAAATGACGGAAGTGACGGTTAAGGAAAAGGCGGGCATGGAATTTTTCCATGGCCTGTTAAATGGTCATGAGGCGGTTGTGGTACGTTCCGGGATCGGAAAGGTCAACGCAGGGATCTGCACCCAGATCCTGGCAGATGATTTTCAGGTAGACGCTGTGATCAATACAGGGATTGCAGGCTCCCTGAGAGCAGAGATCAATATCGGGGACATTGTCCTGTCCACAGATACCATGCAGCATGATGTGGATGCCAGAGAGTTCGGCTATCCGGCGGGACAGATCCCCAGAATGGATACCCTGGCCTTTCCTGCAGACGAGGGGCTGCGCAGGCTTGCCGGAGAAGTGTGCCGTCAGGTAAATCCGGAGATCGGCGTCTGGGAAGGAAGGGTTGTCAGCGGCGACCAGTTTGTGGCGGACAGAGAGAAAAAAGAGCATATCCTTTCCATTACTCAGGGAAGCTGCACGGAGATGGAAGGGGCTGCCATAGGGCAGACCGCTTATTTAAATCATATTCCCTATCTGGTGATCCGGGCGATCTCCGACAAAGCCGACGACAGCGCCCAGATGGACTATCCTGCCTTTGAAAAACAGGCGATCCTCCACAGCGTGAAGCTGGTGGAGCACATGGTAGGAATGCTGGATTAGGCGGGAATTTGTCGAGCGATTTTTGTTTTCAAAAGGAATCAGGCGCTATATAATGGAACCAAAGGTTTCCCTCTATAGCCGGCCAGAGGGACAGGCCTGAAAAAGAGCGGACAGGCTGGAAAAGGAAAGCTGTATCCCGGTCTGCCGCCGAAATCAAGGAGGAATTATGGAACGCCTGATTTTTTACTGGGGTGCCTGCCTTATGGGACTTTTCTGTCTTATAAGTATGCTGGCAGTATATAACCGCAACAAAAGAGTATTGAGAGACCTGAGACAGCCCGGAGAGGAAAAAGACAAGTGGCTGCTGGCTTTTATGCTGGAGCATCAGAAGCTTCTGAAAGAAAACACCACCATACACAATCCTTCCGTTTATGTGGTGAAAAGAATGAGAGGACGAAAGATAGGACCCTGGAGCATCCGTCAGATGAAGAACATATCCTGGGGAACTTTCATCCTCTCATTTTTGTTTGCGGGAATGCAGATCTTATACGCCTGGCCGCCTCAGACAGGACTGGCGGCGGTATCGTTTTTCGGCAGACAGACCACGGTGTTTGCTTTTTCCATGGTAGCCGGGATCTGTACCGAGGTATTCCTTCTGGCCCTTCGGCTGGTGTTGGGGATGGGGTATCAGGAAGAAGTGATCGAGACCAGCCTTCTGGATTATGTGGAAAACCGGTGGAGGGAACCGGTGAAGATCATTCCATTGGAAAATGCAAGAAATTCCAACACCCGGGAGAACCGGGCGCAGAAAAAGAAAGAAAAAGGGAAAGAGGTCCAGCAGCAGCCCAAGGACAGCCGGGATAAAGCCATACGGCAGATGGAGCAGGGGATCCTGGAGACAGCCGCCGCTGACAGCAGGTACAGCCATCTGCTCAATAAAGAAGAGGAGGCCATTGTGAAAGATGTAATTAAAGAATTTCTAACTTGATAAAAAGATAGGGATTTGCTAAACTAAGAGAAGAAAAAATTTCGCAAAGGAGAAGAGGAAAATGGGAAATAAAGTGACATTTGACTACTCTAAGGCGGCGGAAGTTGTCCGCACAGAAGAAGTAGCGGCGATGAAAAAGATGACAGAGACAGCTAAGGAAGTCCTTGTATCTAAGACAGGATTGGGAAATGATTTCCTGGGCTGGATCGACCTTCCTGTAGATTATGACAAGGAGGAGTTCGACAGGATCAAAAAGGCTGCAAAGAAAATCCGGGAAGATTCAGAGGTGCTTCTTGTTATCGGGATCGGAGGCTCCTATCTCGGCGCCAGAGCAGCTATCGATTTCCTGAACCATCCTTTCTACAATAACCTGAGAAAGGAAGACAGAAAGGCTCCGGAAATCTATTATGTAGGAAATAATATCAGCGGCGCATATGTGAAGGGCCTGGCAGAGGTAGTCGGTGACAGAGATTTCTCCATTAACGTCATCTCCAAATCCGGAACCACTACGGAACCGGCCATTGCTTTCCGTTACTTCAAAGAGAAGATGGAAGCAAAATATGGAAAAGAAGAGGCGTCAAAGAGGATCTACGCCACCACAGACAAAGCAAAGGGAGCTTTGAAGACTCTGGCAGACGAAGAAGGCTATGAGACCTTCGTTGTTCCAGATGATGTAGGCGGCCGTTTCTCCGTGCTCACAGCAGTAGGACTCCTGCCTATCGCTGCAAGCGGCGTTTCTATAGACAAGCTTATGGAGGGAGCAGCTTCCGGAAGAGAACTGGCGCTGAATACCCCCTATGAGGAAAACGACGCCATGCTTTATGCGGCAGTCCGGAACATCCTCCACAAGAAAGGGAAATCCGTAGAGATCCTGGCAGACTATGAGCCTACCCTTCATTATGTGGCTGAATGGTGGAAACAGCTCTATGGAGAAAGCGAAGGAAAAGACCAGAAAGGTATTTATCCGGCTTCTGTAGACTTTACTACAGACCTTCATTCCCTGGGACAGTTTATCCAGGATGGCTCCAGGATCATGTTTGAGACAGTCCTTGCTATTGAAGAGCCGAAAGAAGACGTAGTGATCAAAGAAGAAGCCAGCGACCTGGACGGCTTAAACTATCTGGCAGGAAAGGGCATGGACTTTGTGAACAAGAGCGCCATGAACGGAACGATCCTGGCTCACACAGACGGAAATACGCCGAACCTTATGGTGAAGATCCCGAAACAGGACGAGTTTTATCTGGGCCAGCTTTTCTACTTCTTTGAGTTTGCCTGTGGTATCAGCGGATATCTCACGGGAGTGAATCCATTTAACCAGCCGGGAGTAGAGAGCTATAAGAAAAACATGTTCGCACTTCTGGGAAAACCGGGATATGAGGACAGAAGAGAAGAATTGTTAAAGAGACTGTGATTTTCAGGCATATGCCGGGCAGCGGTCACGCCCGCCTGGCCCGTTGCCTGCAGAGATAAAAATACGGGGCTGCAGTGTGAAGGAAGATCTTTCGGGAACTTATCCTTTACAGAGCGGCTCCGTATTTTTTTAATATCTATGAGGAGAAGATCATCGGCACAGCAAAAAAGCTTCGATGGCTTTTACGGCGCTTTCCTCGTCTTCTCCCTGTGCAGCGATCTTTACAGAGGATCCCTTTGAGAGGTCAAAGGCCATAACCCCCATGATACTCTTGGCGTTCACCTGCCTGCTTCCGCAGGATAATAAAATATGGCTCTGAAACTGGCAGGCGGTACGAACCAGTTCAGAGAACGGATGCTGACAGTTTTTTTCCAGATCGGATACGGTGATCGTTATTTCTTTCATCTGTTGTCCCTCCTTCTGTCGGCTGCATAAAAATACATTTCGCCTGTATTATATAGCAAATATACAGATGTTTCAAGAAAAAAACTTATCCTATATCCGTATTTTACGGATATGGATTATTATAATTTGTCTTTTCCATGGCTAAAATATCCCTGTGTGGATTTAAAGGAGGAAGACATGAGTATTGACTATAAATCGATTGGCAGAAGAATTAAAGCTGCACGTATACGCCTGGATATGACCCAGGAACGTCTGGCGGAGAAGGTGAACCTTTCGCCCAGCCATCTCAGCAACATTGAGACCGGCACTACCAAGGTAAGCCTGCCTACGATCATAAAGCTGGCAAACGCCCTCCGGGTATCGGTAGACAGCCTGCTGGCAGACAGTGTGGTACAGTCCAAGGCGGTATTTGAAGAGGATATACAGACGATCCTCAGCGACTGCGACGACTACGAGATCCGGGTCATTGCAGATATAGCGGCGGCTACAAAAAAGACGCTCCGAAAAGAAGCAAAACTGAAAAAGGCGTGGAAAAGGCCGGGATGATTCCGTTAAAGGGAATTTCCCGGCGCTTCTGGGTGATCAGTCTTCTTCTATGACCTGGAGTTGAAAATAATCAAAATCCAGCTCTTCAATAAAATTATCCTGTGAAAACCGGACCTTGGAAAATTTCTGGAAATCTTTTATATTGGCGTCCAGCCAGATAGGAGAACCCAGATCGAATTCATGGCACAGAGTGTCCAGCGCATGAAAGACTTTTTTGGTCCTGTTGTCTTTGGTATCGTCACAGACTACCATACTCTTTAGAATATGGGTATCTTTATAAATACTTCCCATTATACGAAACATGGCATTTCCTTTCTGATGCATTTCAATTTCTTTTCCGCTTCATTATAGAAAATCCGAAAGATACTGTAAAGCCACTTTCTCTTTTTTATGTCTGATTGTGCAGTTTGCATACAGAAATTACAAAAAACTGTCAAATTGACAAGGTATCGGTGGTTTTTGTTTAGGCTTACTAAGAGTATGGGCAATCTTTGTGGAATTGACCTATGGAAAAAAAAGGCGGATAGAGGTATACTGAGAACAGTTCAAAAGCAGGACATATAATATTTTAGGAGGAATTGAAAATGGCAAGTTTATCATTGCAGCATATTAACAAAACTTACCCAAACGGATTTGAGGCAGTTAAGGATTTCAACCTTGAGATCGCAGATAAAGAATTTATCATCTTCGTAGGTCCTTCAGGATGTGGTAAATCCACAACCCTTCGTATGATCGCAGGTCTGGAAGAGATCACCGGCGGTACATTAAAGATCGGCGACAAAGTAGTAAACGATGTAGAGCCTAAAGACAGAGATATCGCAATGGTATTCCAGAACTACGCTCTGTATCCTCATATGACAGTTTATGATAACATGGCATTCGGTCTGAAACTGAGAAAAGTTCCAAAAGATCAGATCGACAAGATGGTTAAAGAAGCAGCTAAGATCCTTGACCTGGAGAAACTGTTAGACCGTAAACCGAAAGCTCTTTCCGGTGGTCAGAGACAGCGTGTTGCTATGGGACGTGCCATCGTTCGTGAGCCTAAGGTATTCCTTATGGACGAGCCTCTGTCAAACCTGGATGCAAAACTCCGTGTTCAGATGCGTACTGAGATCTCCAAACTTCATGAGAGACTGGGCGCTACCATCATCTACGTAACCCATGACCAGACGGAAGCTATGACCCTTGGTACAAGAATCGTAGTTATGAAAGACGGCGTTGTTCAGCAGGTTGATACACCTCAGACATTATACAATGCTCCTTGCAATCTGTTCGTTGCAGGATTCATCGGATCACCTCAGATGAACTTCTTAGATGCAACTGTTCAGGTTAAAGGCGATGATGTCCAGTTAGTGATCGGCAAAACAGTTCTTCATGTACCGGCTTCCAAGAAGAAAGCCCTTATCGATGGCGGCTACAATGGAAAGACTGTTGTTATGGGTATCCGTCCAGAGCATGTATATGATGATGAAGCTCGTATCCAGGCATTCCCGAACAGCGTGATCGAAGGAAAGATCACTGTTTACGAATTACTTGGTGCTGAAGTTTACCTGTACTTTGATACAGAGGGATTCTCTATGACAGCAAGAGTTAATCCTCGTACAACAGCAAGATCCGGCGATACCGTTAAATTCGCTCTGGATATGGAAAAGATCCACATCTTCGACAAAGAGACAGAGCAGGTTATCACAAACTAAAATCCGAAATGGAAACCAACGGAGGAGATCCGTTGCTTCTAATAGAAAAGAAAGCAGGATGCATTCTATGCATACCTGCTTTCTTTTATGGGAATTTAAGCCTCAATTATCCAGAAGCCGGGAACTGGGCAAGGTGGGATTGAAATTTTTTCCTATACTTTTTATAGAATGGGAAGTCAGGACATAATTCGCAGGAAGCTCCCTGGGAGAAAAACCGGTAAAGTCCCGGAAAACCCGGTTAAAATGCCGGATGGTATCAAAACCGCAGCGGGATGCGATATCTGTGATGGAAAGCCGGCCTGTATTATGATTCAGCAGATCTATGGCTTTCTCCAGGCGGATAATATTCAGATACTGAGAAAAGGTCATACCGGAAACCGTCTTGAAGAAACGGGAAAAATAGGGCTTGGAAAGCCCCATGAAGCCGGCGGCGTCCTCAAAGGTAAAATAGCTGCATTTTTCTTCGATCTCCCCCAGAAGATTCTTATAATTTTCCATGGAAGTATTGTCCCGTCCTTTTACCCTGTCTGCAAGAGGCTCCTTCCGGAAGATCTCCACCATTAACAGGAGAAGAAGGCTGCGGACCTTCAGGTCGAAGTAGGGACCCTGGCTGTTCAGCTCTTTTTTGATCTCACGGTAATAATCCGGGATCAAAGAACAGGGAGAAAGCCGGGGAGACTGAGGACGGCGGCCGGGGGCGATCTCGTCCAGCAGCCTTGCGTCAAACATCAGGATCCTGGCGATGCTGGAAGCGCTCCCTTTGATATAGTGGATCTCCCGGCTGTCGATAAAAAAAGCTTCCCCTTTTTCCAGGCTGTAAACGGCATTATTCAGGGAAACGGTTACCGGTCCCTTTTCTATGTACAAAAGCTCGCACTCCATATGCCAGTGGGGAAGATTGTGAAGATTTTCATAGCTTCCTGCCCATACGCTGTCTCTGCCTTTATGTTCCCGCTGTTCAAAATTTGCCAGCATAGATCCATCCCTGCCTTTCTGTGTGTACTACCTTGTACTCTATCAAAAAAGATAATAAATGTCTATAATCCCGGAACAGATTTCTTTTCTTATTTTCTGTGAGGGATATACTGAAAGCATAGTACAGTACGTTATGATCCAAAAAGAAACAGGAGGGCAATATTATGTTAAAAATGAAAGCGTACAAATTCTGGTTCTGTACAGGTTCACAGGACTTATATGGACAGGAGTGCCTGGACCATGTGGCGGAACATTCCAAGATCATCGTAGACAGACTGAATAAATCAGGAGTGCTGCCTTTTGAGGTGGTTTGGAAGCCCACGCTTCTCACCAACACTATGATCCGCCAGACTTTCAACGAGGCGAATGCAGACGAGGAATGCGCAGGAGTTATCACCTGGATGCACACCTTTTCCCCGGCAAAATCCTGGATCCTGGGGCTTCAGGAGTACAGAAAGCCTCTGCTCCATCTTCATACCCAGTTTAACCGTGAGATCCCCTATGATACCATTGACATGGACTTTATGAACGAGAACCAGGCGGCTCACGGCGACAGAGAATACGGCCATATCGTTACCCGTATGGGGATCGAGAGAAAAGTGATCGTTGGATTCTGGGACGACAAGGAGGTTCAGGAACGGATCGCTTCCTGGATGCGCACTGCCATCGGCGTGATCGAAAGCAGCCATATCCGTGTCATGAGAGTGGCAGATAATATGCGCAACGTAGCCGTTACAGAAGGCGACAAGGTGGAAGCGCAGATCAAATTCGGCTGGGAAGTGGACGCTTACCCGGTAAACGAGATCGCAGAAGCGGTAGAAGCCGTATCCAAAGCAGATACAGATGCTCTGGTAGAAGAATATTACAGCAAATATGATATTCTGCTGGAAGGAAGAGATCCGGAGGAATTCAGAAGACATGTAGCCGTTCAGGCGCAGATCGAGCTGGGATTTGAGCGTTTCCTGGAGGAGAAAAATTACCAGGCTATCGTAACCCATTTTGGAGATCTGGGCAGCTTAAAACAGCTTCCGGGACTGGCTATCCAGAGACTTATGGAAAAGGGCTACGGCTTTGGTGGAGAAGGAGACTGGAAGACTGCGGCTATGGTACGTCTGATGAAGATCATGGCCCAGGGTACAAAAGACGCAAAAGGAACCTCCTTCATGGAAGACTATACCTACAACCTGGTACCGGGAAAAGAAGGCATCCTGGAGGCTCATATGCTGGAGGTATGCCCCACTATCGCAGAGGGACCGATCAGCATTAAGTGCCAGCCCCTTTCTATGGG
>CALWSM010000078.1 GCA_944384185.1 uncultured Blautia sp.
AATTCTTCTCTTCCCCGTTTACCCACACCCGTCTGGCCGTCTTGTCGATCTTCAGACCCCGGATCTCGATCACATCATTCTCCTGCACGCCGGTACCGATGAGGCGCTCATATCTGGCCAGGTGGGCTTTCACTCTCGCCACCAGCTCGCTTGGGCTGAAAGGCTTGGTCATATAGTCGTCTGCGCCCAGTCCCAGTCCCCGGATCTTATCAATATCGTCCTTCTTGGCGGACACCATGATGATCGGCGTATTTTTCTGATTACGGATCTCCCGGCAGATTTCAAAACCGTCTACCTCCGGGAGCATCAGATCCAGGATAAACAGGTCAAAATCCTCCTCCAGGGCTCTTTTCAGCCCTACGTCTCCCCGATGCTCGATCTCTACCTCAAAGCCGCTGAGTTCCAGATAATCCTTCTCCAGATCTGCAATAGCCTCCTCGTCTTCAATAATCAAAATCTTACTCATTTACAGGTACCTCCTGATATTTTCTAAGGACAAAGTACATCACTGTCCCGATATTTTCCTTACTGGTGGCCCACACCTTTCCTCCGTGGTCTTCCATGATCTTCTTCACAATGGAAAGCCCTATGCCGCTTCCACCCTGGGAAGAATTCCTGGAGACGTCTGTACGGTAAAACCGGTCGAAGATATTCGGCAGGTCCCTGGCTGCGATACCTTTTCCGTTGTCCTCCAGCTCCACTTGTATGAAATCTCCCACGTCCTTTACCCGGAGGTTGACTCTCTTAGTCCTGCCGGAAGCCATATATTTCAGAGAATTGCTGACAATATTGTTTACCACCCGCTTGATCTGTTCCGCATCTGCGATGACCATAACCTCCGGTTCCACATAATTGGAATAAGAGAAATCCACTCCCTTTGCCTCCAGCTCCACACTGAGTTCCTCTGCGCAATCGTCAAAGAAATCCGTCACAGGGATTTTATTAAAGGTGTAAGGGATACGATTGGTATCCATCTTAGAATAAAAAGTCAGTTCATTGATCAGACGGTCCATATCATTGGCCTTTGTATATATGGTCTTGATATAGCGATCCTGCTTCTCCGGAGTATTGGCCACTCCGTCCATGATCCCTTCCACATATCCCTTGATGGCAGTGATCGGCGTCTTCAGATCATGGGAAATGTTGCTGATCAGCTCCTTGCTCTCCTTGTCAAAGGCTACCTTTTCCTCTGCGTTCTCTTTCAGCCGCTGGCGCATGTCCTCAAAATCCTGGCACAGATCTGCGATCTCGCTGACCCCCTCTGTCGCCACTGAGAAATTCAGGTCCCCTTCCTTGATCTTCCGGGTAGCTGTCCGCAGCTTATCCAAAGGTGCGATCACCCCCCGGTAGATCCACCATGTCAGCCACAGGGCTGTGACCGCCAGGATCAGGATCACAGTAATGATCATGGTTTCGGTAAGATTTTGAAGCTGGGGAAGTGTTTCAAAGGCATTGGAGACAATATAAACGTTGCCTTCCCGGACTCCGGAAGTAGAGAAATTGATCTGCTTTATCAGCGACTGGACTCTGTCCCCCAGATATACTCTGTCGCTGATACCGGACTCATCGCCCTGATAAATGTTATCCAGCTTATCGATCAGCTCGCTGGGATAATTCTCACATCCAAAGTAAGTGACCCTGCCATCCTCCCGTACCAGAAGATAGGAATTGCTGTCCTTCAGTTCCTTATTTACCTCTTCCAGATACTGGACATTGGTAAACTGCTCCGGCGTATTCCGGGCAGTCTCTTCCAGCTTTTGCGCCGCCTCACTGGTAAGGTGCGCCACTACCTCCGCAGTGTTGGCCAAAGACTCATAGGTAGGATTCTCTATTCCGTACTGCTTCTCAATAAGACCCAGCTGATAGTGGCTAAAAGCCCAGAATGCCAGAACAGTAAAGATCACAGGCTCAAGTACGATAATAAAAAATGAAATAATGATTCTTGTCTTCAGCTTCATACATATTTCCGCCTCTTTCTTATCTTTGTCCATTATAGCATAATTTTCTTCCTTTTCCTCTAAAGAAAAGAAGGGTAAATCTAAACTTTCTATAAAAATTTCCGGGAAATACTTTGACTTTCTTTAAAATGGCCTCTAAAATGAGGATAACAAGAGGAAAATATTCAGGACCGAAAGGGACAAATCATGTTTATCGATAAAGACCAATTACTGGAAAAATTAAACAGGCTCTACAGCTCCGCTGCATCCTGCTGCGTCTCGCTCTATTCCTATCCCGGGGAGGGAAGGACACGTCTGCTGAAAGAATTTCTAAAGGGGAAAAAGGCGCTTTTTTATAAAGCCTCCTGTGTCCCCTGGCAGGAAAATTTCCGTCTTCTCAGGGAACTCTGCCTTCGCAGCCTTGGAGAAGATTTCGCCTCAGTCACCAGAACTTCAGGGCTTATAAAAGCTTTAAAAAAGGCGTCTCTTACCGATCCCCTGGTGCTTGTACTGGACGATTTCCAGTATCTTTCTGCCAGGAACCGCCGCCTTTTTACTTATCTTCAGGACTTGGAAAAAGAGGCGTCCTCTTCCAGATTGTTTGTAATATTATGTAAACCTTCTGGCCTTTGGGAAAAAGAATCTCCCGGGGAAACTTCCTGCTTCCGTCTTAGAAGCTTCCATTTTTTTGAGCTTTGCCGGCTGTATCCGGAGCTTTCCCCCATGGACCGTCTGCTTCTGTACGGCGTCACCGGAGGAAATCCCGGACTTCTGGAGCATTTCTCCCAAGAGCGCTCTGTAGAAGAAAATCTGGAGAACTTGTTTTTCCAGGAAAAAAGCAGCCTGTACCGACTGGTTCCGGAAAGACTGCAAAGATATTACGGAAATTCGCCTTTTATGGGAGGGATCCTGTCTTCTATCGGTCCGGATTTCCGGCATCTCCAGGAAATCTGTGATAAAACAGGGCTGACTCCCAGCGCCGCAAGCAGTCTGCTGGGTTCCTTAGAAAGCCATGGACTGACACGGAAGCTGGTCCCTGTTACCGAAGCGCCTTCCAGCCGCCGTGCTTTATACAGGATTTCGGACAGCGCTTTCCGTTTCTGGTATACCTATGTATATCCTTTTCAGAGTGAGATTGAAAATGCAGAAGGCCGGGATATTTTCCGGCGGCAGGTAAGCCCCTGCCTTTCTTCTCTTCTGGGATCTGCTTTTGAAGACGTATGCCGTGATTTTCTCCTCCTGGAACAGCAGCTGGGATGCGCCCCCTTCCCTTTGGATCAGGTAGGAATGTGGTGGGGACAGCATCCCACAAAGAAACGCACGGAATACCTTCCCATTGCTGCTGCAGGAGAAGACAAGATCCTCCTTGGCGCCTGTTTTCTCACAGATGACTGGCTGGATGCAGACGCTCTATCCGTTTTTCAAAAGCACGCCGGACTCTTCCCGGACAGAGAAAAATGGTACTACCTGTTCTCTACCTCCGATTTTGTTGCCGGCTTTGAGACCATTTCGGGAAGCCATGTCCGGGCGTTCAGTTTAGAAAAAATGTGCCAGGCTATATCCCCCTCATAATTTGCATTGTCCGACTGAGACAAGCTTATGCTCTATACAGCTTTGCATTTGCATATTTTTAAATTGTTTTTGCCATATATTTCCAATGCTATAGTGTAGCAAAAAGGAGGTTGGCAATGACAGAAGATAAGCGTCTGAAACAGCTCCGGGAACTGGGGCTTACCATATCCTATTACCGCAAGCTGAAGGGCCTGACCCAGGGGCAGCTGGCTTCTCTGGTGGGCTTGAGCAGAACCCATATCAGCAATATTGAAGCCCCTAACACTAAGACCTCCATATCTCTGGACAGTCTTATGGATATTGCAGAAGCTCTGGGTATTCCGGTAAAGGATCTGTTTGATTTCAGAGGGATTTAAAAAAGCGGGGAGCTGCCGCATTAGTCCTATTTCAGGAATAGGACTAATGCGGCAGCTCCCCGTTTTTTTCTGTTTTACTGTTCCAGATATTTTTTCAGAGCATCTGCTCTGTCCAGTTTCTCCCAGGGCAGATCCAGGTCGTTTCTTCCGAAATGTCCGTAAGCAGCCGTCTGCTTATAGATAGGACGGCGCAGGTCCAGCATCTTGATGATCCCTGCCGGTCTCAGATCGAAATTTTCCCGGATGATCTCTACCAGACGATGGTCGGAAAGCTTTCCAGTACCGAAGGTATCTACCATAACAGAGGTAGGATGGGCGACGCCGATTGCGTAGGAAAGCTGGATCTCGCATTTCTTTGCCAGTCCTGCCGCCACCAGATTCTTAGCAACATAGCGGGCTGCGTAAGCTGCGGAACGGTCTACCTTCGTGCAGTCTTTTCCTGAAAAAGCTCCGCCGCCGTGACGGGCGTATCCGCCGTAAGTATCCACAATAATCTTGCGCCCTGTCAGGCCGCTGTCTCCATGAGGGCCGCCGATGACGAAACGTCCTGTGGGATTAATAAAGAACTTTGTATTTTCATCAACCATATCCTTTGGCAGGATGGGATCAAATACATATTTCTTAATATCTTCATGGATCTGTTCCTGGGTTACTTCCGGGTCGTGCTGGGTAGAGAGCACGACTGCATCCAGCCGTACAGGTCTGTCATTTTCATCATACTCCACAGTTACCTGGGTCTTCCCGTCAGGCCTTAAGTAAGTAAGAGTTCCGTCTTTACGGATTTTTGTCAGCTGTCTCGCCAGTTTATGGGCCAGGGCAATAGGATACGGCATATATTCTTCTGTCTCGTCTGTGGCAAATCCAAACATCATTCCCTGATCTCCGGCGCCGATAGCATCCATCTCTTCCTCAGACATTTTATGCTCCTTGGCTTCCAGAGCTTTATCCACGCCAAGAGCAATATCTGCCGATTGTTCGTCAATGGTGGTGATCACCCCGCAGGTATCTGCGTCAAATCCATATTTGGCTCTTGTATAACCGATCTCTCTTACCGTATCCCGGACGATCTTAGGGATATCCACATAAGCTTTGGTAGTGATCTCTCCCATGACCATGACCAGTCCTGTAGTAGTGGCTGTCTCGCAGGCTACCCGGCTCATAGGGTCTTTTTCCATAAGCGCATCCAAAATAGCGTCAGAAATAGCGTCGCACATTTTATCCGGATGGCCTTCTGTAACAGATTCCGATGTAAATAATCTTTTTTCCATGTTGTACTCCTTTCATTTGTCTTTCACCCATTCAGGGAATCGGATGTATTCTGGCATAGGAAAGGGCCCGCATAAGCGGACCCACATATGACACAATATGAATCCTCTTATTGTTCGATTAATTCGCTCAGGTTGGCACCTTCCGCAAAGCGGGGTTGCCGTGACTTCACAGTTCCTATGTAACTCCATCACTCTGAATAAGAGAAAAAATATCCTTTGTTCAATTTTCGAATATTACCTTACCGCTTTTTCCTCTCTGCGTCAAGTAATATTTTTCGTAATTATTCACCCAACCCGAAGTTGGAACTTTTTGATCTCTTTCTCACTGGAAACTTTTTCAATTTCCGCACCAAGGCTTCTCAGCTTTTCTTCAAATCTCTCATAGCCTCTCTGGATATATACAATATCCTCTACAATGGTAATCCCTTCTGCCGCCAGACCTGCGATGACCAGTGCTGCTCCTGCCCTGAGATCCGGTGCGCTTACCTGGGCCCCTGTCAGTTTTTCCACTCCGTTGACAATGGCTGTATTTCCTTCCACCTTGATATCTGCGCCCATGCGCACAAGCTCTGCAGCATATTTAAAGCGGTTCTCAAAAATACTTTCTGTAATAATGCTTGTCCCCTCTGCCAGGGTTAAGGCTACTGCAAACTGAGGCTGCATATCCGTAGGATATCCGGGATATGGCATCGTCTTTACATTAGTCCGTTTCAGCCGCTTATTGGCAACTACCCGGACTGCATCGTCAAATTCTTCCACCTGACATCCAATCTCTTCCAATTTTGCTGTGGTTGCCTCCAGATGCTTGGGGATCACATTCTTCACCATGATATCTCCCTTGGTAGCGGCGGCAGCACACATAAAGGTTCCCGCCTCGATCTGATCCGGAATAATGGAATAGCTGGTGCCGTGAAGCTTCTCCACGCCCCGGATACGGATCACATCAGTACCTGCGCCCTTGATATTGGCGCCCATACTGTTCAGGAAATTGGCTACGTCTACCACATGAGGCTCTTTCGCCGCATTTTCAATGGTGGTATAGCCGTCAGCCATAGCTGCAGCCATCATAATATTGATCGTGGCCCCCACAGAAACCATGTCCAGGAAAATATGTTTTCCTTCCAGGTTTTCTGCCTTTGCCACAACAGCGCCATGAATAATATCCACAGACGCTCCCAGGGCCCGGAATCCTTTCAGATGCTGGTCGATAGGCCGACTGCCGATATTGCAGCCTCCCGGAAGAGGAACCTCTGCATTTTTATATTTTCCGAGAAGAGCTCCCAGCAGATAATAGGAAGCCCGGATCTTCTTTATATATTCGTACTCAACAGTAATATTTCCAATCGTAGCGCCTACGATCCTTACTTCTGTAGGGCTGATGCGATCCACTGTGGCGCCGATCTCTCTGATAGCCTCTAACAAAACGTTAATATCCCGCACATCCGGCAGATTCTCAATATGCACAGCCTCGTCTGTCATGATCGCCGCTGCCAGGATGGCCAGAGCTGCGTTTTTTGCTCCGCCTATCTCTACCTCCCCTACTAAAGGATTTCCGCCTTTGATAATATACTGTTCCATATACCCACCTCTTATATTTTGGCTTACGCCTGTCTATATTTAATTGCCTGTCCCTAAGACAGGCTCTTATACTCCACTTTCCTCTGTCATGCACTCCGGCCTGTCGGCCTTCCTGCTCATGTTTTTTCATGCAGGCATGAAACACATGGCTTTTGGACCTTCTATTCTTTCATGATACCACGGATTGCTCCGCATTTCATGCTCCCGCAATCCTGAAAACATTCGCACTCCGGCCTGTCGGCCTTCTTGCTCATGTTTTTTGGGTCCCAAGTCCATGTTTTTTCATGCAAGCATGAAACACATGGCTTTTGGACCCTTGGTATCATTTTATGCCTTAACCATAATATTATAACAGATAAATGTTTTTGTAAATAAAAATTGAAATTTTGTCGCTTTTCTTTTTACCTGGATTTTAAGTTAATTCTGTAATTATTTTATAATTTCTAATATTTTCTGCAAAGTTCCTTCTGCGTCTGTTCTTTTCTCGTCAATTATATAATCTGCATATTTTTCGTAAAGCGGCGCTCTCTCCTGGTACAGGTCCTTCAGGGTCTGTCCTTTTTTCAGGACTACGCCTCTTCCGATCAGGTTGCTGAGTCTTCTGTTCAGGATCTGATAATCTAATTTCAGGTAAAGGATGGTTCCTATCCTGCGCAGATGTTCCATAGCTTCCTGGCAGTATACTACGCTGCCTCCTGTTGCGATCACCGTATTTTCCCCATCTATTGACCGATTCACCCGGTTTTCGATTTTCAGGAACCCTTCCTGTCCTTCCTTTGCAATGATATCCTTCAAGAGGCGTTTTTCCTCTTTCTGGATCAGCAGGTCGGAATCCACGAAGGTATAGCCCAGGACCTTTGCAAGAATGACTCCCACCGTGCTTTTCCCCGACCCCGGCATACCGATCAGAATAATATTTTTTTTCTGGTCTTTCATTTCTTCTGTTTCTTTTTTCTCCTTTTTTTGATACTGTATCCGAAGGTTCCCAGCTTTTTCCCCAGCCCGTAGTATTCTCCGTGGGAGTATACAATGGGACGGGCCAGAGCCAGGTCAAATTTACCTTTTTCATCCATGTATTCTTTATCCACATGGACCGCCAGCACATCTGCTGTAAATACCCGGTGGCTTCCATAATCTTTTTCTTCCCGGACCCTGCATTCAATAGATACCGGGGCTTCTTTGATCATAGGCGCCCCTACATGGGAAGCCGGCTCCCTGGTCAATCCTGTCTCCAGAAATTTATCCACGTCTCTTCCTGATCTTACTCCGCAGTAATCCGTAGCAAAAGCCAGTTTTTCGGTAGTAAGGTTGATCACAAATTCCCCGGTCTCATGGAGCATATGGTACGTATAGCGTTCCGGTCTCACGGAAATTGACACCATAGGCGGATTGGTACACACAGTACCGGCCCAGGCTACCGTGATGATATTATCATGACCTTCCTCATCCGCCGCCGTTACCATGACTGCCGGCAGGGGATACAGCATGTTTCCCGGTTTCCATTCTATTTTGCCCATTCTGTTCTGCCCCCTTATCTCAGCTGTTGCTCTGCTGAAGAGTACCGATAAAAGCAGGTATCAGCTGCTTCTTCCTGGAAACCACTCCCGGAAGGAGATAGCCTCCGTCCTTTTCCTGAACCTCAAAGGATTCTTCCACCAGTCTTCCGCTGCCGTCTCCGTAGCAGAGGATCTCCGAAGATTCCTCCAGGATATTGGTGAGCATAAAGAATACCATAGAAACACCGTTCTTGCCGCATTCATGTTTCATAACCGGCAGGAGCCTCTTCTTCAGGTCTTTCAGTTCCTCTGCGCTCATGGAACTGATCTGTCCCACGCCAAAATTCACTTTATCCGACGTAAACCTCTTAAAATCCTGATAAAAGATAACTTCTATGGTCTTTCCCTTCAGATTGCTTCCCGCAGTAAACATCTCTTTGGCAAATTCTTCTATGTTGATCCCGGCGATCAGGGCCAGAGCCCCTGCCGCCATCTTATCGGAAGAAGTGCAGGTAGGAGAGCGGAACATCAGGGTATCGGAAATAATGGCTGCGCACAACAGGCCTGCGATCTGCGGACTGATCTCCAGCGCTTTTTCCACAAACATCTGATAGAGGATCGTTGCTGTGCAGCCTACCGGCTGGTTGCGGAACATAATAGGCTGCAGGGTTTCCAGGGACCCCAGCCTGTGATGGTCGATGATCTCCAGGATCTCCGCCGAATCAATGTTGTCCACTGCCTGGGTTTTCTCATTGTGATCTACCAGGATCAGCTGCTTCTTTTTCATACCCAAAAGGTTACGCCTGGATACCGTACCCATATATTTCCCGTGCTTATTCACAACCGGGAAAGCCCTGTGCCGGTTTTTTACCATAATATCTTTAATATTATCTGTATAATCGTCCGTCTGGAAAGTGATCAGATCGTCCTTCTTCATGATGTGCTTCACCGGAATGCTCTGGTTGATCAGTCTTGCCACGCTGAAGGTATCCAGGGCAGACTGAATGATCACACATTGATTTTTCTCCGCCGCAGCTTTAATATCCGGTTCCACCTCTGTATGGTTGCAGACAATCATACAGCTCACATTCTGCTCTATAGCGCAAAGATGATCCTCATGCCGGTCTCCAAGGATAACAAGATCATCTTCCTCCAGAAACTCTCCCATTTTATCCGGATGGGTGGCTCCTATAACCACCTTACCCCTTACAAAATATCCATGGGGATTCCCTGTGACCACCTTTCCTTCCACAGTATTGGCAATACTTCTGTACTGGGTCCTTGCGTTAGAAAGAAAATAGTTATCATGGGCGTCCATATAAGATTTGGCAATATCTCCTGTGGTGATCAGCCCTTCCAGCTTCCCGTCTTCTGTAGTAATGGGAAGGGTTACTGCGCTGGTCTGCTTCATGATCGCCCAGGCATCTTTTATAGAAATACTATTCTCCACTCCCGGCGTTTCCCGGATCTCCATATCCTTCACCTGGGTTCCCACGTCCGAAAGATACCCTGGCGCCTCCACTCCAAACCGTTTCAGCACATACTCCGTCTCCTCATTTATCTGACCGGCCCTCTTCGCCGCATATTTACTTCCTTTATTCAATCGGTTCTTAAAATCCGCATAAGCGATCGCCGAACAAATAGAATCCGTATCCGGATTCTTATGACCGATAATGTAAATCTTCCTCTGCTTCGCCATTCCATTTTTCCTTTCCCAAAGGTCATTTCCACTTCTTTTTTGGCACTTCTTTTTTTATACTATCACACTTCTAATTTCCTGGCAATTATGATATGATATCCTCAGGGTTCCAAGCTCAGGCATTTCATGCTCGCATGAATATGCCTGAATTTGGAACCCGCCTAAAACATGAGCATGGAAACCGATAGGTTGGAATGCGAATGTTTTCTGAATTGCGGGAGC
>CALWSM010000079.1 GCA_944384185.1 uncultured Blautia sp.
TGTATGAATACAATCAGGAAGAACATATGAAATTTGTGAGAGAAGAGGGGATAGAGCAGGGAAATCTGCTTGCTATCCGAAATCTTATGAAAAATACAGGCTGGAGCGCCGAAGAGACTATGAAAGCGATCGGAATTCCGGAAGAAAAATGGCAGGAGTATGAGAAGAAACTAAATGAGAGCCAGGAATAAGGTCTGACAGATTATAGAAAGGTAGATCCGGTATGCAGAATCATGTGATATATCGGATCTGCTTTTGCTTGCAGGTGAACCGTTCTGCAGATCTCCGCTTCGGCCTGCCGGCTTGCCTGCGGATACAGAACAGATGGGGGGCCGTATATTTGCCCGGAGCTGTATTCTGTGGTAAGATGGGAAAGATGATTTTAACCCGGCGTAAGGAGGCAGAGATGAAGGAAAAGATTTTAGTGGTGGATGACGAAAAGGAAATTACAGATCTGGTGGCTCTGTATCTGGAAAACGAAGGATTTCAGGTTTGCAGATTTTATGATTCCCGCAAGGCCCTGGAATATGCCCGCAGGGAAGAGATGGATCTGGCGGTCCTGGATATCATGATGCCGGAGGTGGACGGTCTGCAACTGTGCAGGTCGATCCGGCAGAAGTACACCTATCCCAT
Source organism: uncultured Blautia sp. (assembly GCA_944384185.1). GTDB lineage: Bacteria > Bacillota > Clostridia > Lachnospirales > Lachnospiraceae > Blautia. The sequence goes on from CALWSM010000079.1 coordinate 634, forward strand.
TATCATGCTTACGGCCAAGGGAACGGAAATTGACAAGATCAACGGACTGACCCTGGGGGCAGACGATTATGTGACAAAGCCTTTTCTTCCCTTAGAGCTGGTGGCCCGGGTGAAGGCACAGCTGAGAAGATACAAAACGTATGACGGAAGCCGGGAGCAACAGGAAGAAGTGTTTTTTCATAAAGGACTGGTCCTGAACCTGAATACGCATGAGTGTACTCTGAACGAAAAGCCTTTGGCCCTTACCCCTACAGAATTTACGATCTTAGCGGTGCTCTGCAGGAAAAAAGGAAGTGTGGTCAGCGCAGAGGAGCTTTTTCACGAAGTCTGGAAAGATGAATACTACCAGAAAAACAATAATACCATTTCTGTTCATATACGCCGTTTAAGGGAAAAAATGGGAGACTCCTTTGAAAAGCCCAAGTATATTAAGACGGTTTGGGGGTGTGGCTATAAAATTGAAGGATAGAAAGAAACAGATTCTAAAGCTTTTGCTGCTCCTGTTTATAACAGGCGTAGTATGCTGTCTCGTCTATTTCCAGGTAGACTACCTTATGAACGGGAGTTTTGTAGACTGGTTTGAAAGAAATTTTATTACAATATACAATGCCTTTGATGCAGAACAAAATGAGTGGATAGTAAAAGAAATCAACTGGCCCAGTCTGAAAGCCTTTCTCATGATATCTTTTGCTGCACTTGTGTTTCTTCTTGTACTGACAGTGACTGGCATCCTTTACCTTTACGGAAAAAGGAAGACCAGGAAAAATATGGAAGAGCTCGAGAAAAAGATCCAGCGTTATATGACGAAGGATCTGGATATGGAAGAGGTATTCCCGGCGCCCTATACAGAAGTGGGGGCCCGCATGCTGCAGATCAAGACTGATATGATACGTAAGGAGGGATCCCTGAAGCAGGAGGCTCAGAGGAAAAATGATCTGATCACTTATTTGGCCCATGATCTAAAAACCCCGCTGACTTCGGTTCTGGGATATCTGACCCTTCTTGACGAGGCTCCGGATATGCCGGAGGCCCAGAAGGAAAAATATATCCGTATTGCGCTGGAGAAGGCTGAAAGGCTGGAGGGACTGATCGAAGAATTCTTTGAGATCACCCAGTATAATCTGCAGAATATCTTCCTGGAAAAAAAGGACCTGGATCTGTCCTATATGCTCATGCAGATGACGGAAGAGTTTTATCCGGTCCTGGCGGCTCATGGAAATGAGATAAAGCTGGAGACAGAGGATGATCTTCATTTGTACGCTGATCCGGACAGGCTGGCCAGAGTCTTCAATAATATCCTGAAAAACGCAGTGGCTTACAGCTATCCAAATACGCCCATTACAATACGGGCTTTCCGAAACAAGGATAAGATCCTTCTTTCTTTTGAAAATCATGGGAAGAATATACCAAAAGAGAAACTGGACAGTATCTTTGAAAAGTTTTTCCGTCTGGACAGTTCCAGAAGGTCCAATACCGGGGGAGCGGGACTGGGTCTGGCCATTGCAAAGGAGATCGTAGAGCTTCATGGAGGAAGGATTTCTGCCAGAAGCCAGGAGGAGAAAGTGACTTTTACGGTAGAGCTGCCGGTGCAATAGACGCTTTCCATCTTCATTTTTTCGTAAGAATTTGGCAAGGAAAGATTAAAACATTCCCGTTTTTTATCTGTTATTCTAAAAACAGTCAGAACTTAAAAATATATTAGGGGCTGACTGGAAAAATTCAGATGAAGGACGGGATTTTTATGAGCGTAAGAAGAAAAAGAAGAAAGCACCTGTTGGGAAAACTTGTTTTTGCGATCGGAGGAGTATATGCGCTGATCCTTGCAGCGGCGGTGATACATAGCATAGGAGGACCGGAAGGTCTGATAGAAAGTGTGGAAAAAAATATGGAGACGGGTCAGGAACTGGTGGATCTGTCTTCGCTGTACAGTGAAAGCGCCGTACTTCTGGATTTGGATACAGGAGAGATCGCAGCTCAGAAAAAAGGGCAGAAAAAGATTTATCCTGCTTCTCTGACTAAAATGATGACCGTGCTTCTGGTATTGGAAAACGGGGAAGATTTAGATAGACAGGTAAGGCTGTCAGAGGACATCTTTCCGGAACTTTATGAAGAAGGGGCTTCTATGGCGGGTTTTCTACCTGGAGAGCATGCTGCGGTAAGAGATCTGCTTTATGGAGCCATGCTTCCCTCAGGAGGAGAATGCTGTAAAGCACTGGCAGAGGAAGTGGCCGGATCAGAAGAAAAATTTGCAGACCTCATGAATAAGAAAGCAGAGGAGCTGGGCATGAAGCATACCTATTTTGTAAATTCTACAGGGCTTCCGGATAAAAAGCATTACACCACTGCAGAAGATCTGGTCAGGCTTTTGGAGTATGCCTGGGAAAACGGGGATTTCCAGGCAATCTTTACCAGAAAATCTTATACTGTGCCTCCAACGGACAGCCATCCGGAGGGGTTTACCTTCTACAGCCTGATGTTTCAGGAAATGGAGCAGTCCGGTATTGCCAGTGATCATATTTTAGGAGGAAAGACTGGTTATACCTCCAAGGCAGGCCTGTGTCTGGCCAGTGTGGGAACCGCCGGGGATAAGACCTATGCTCTTGTTACAGCCAAGGCAGATGGCAGCCATGACACGAAACCCTATCATATCCTGGACGCCGTGTCTGTATTCCGGAAATTGAACGGGGAGTAGAGAAAACGGCTGGTATGAAGAAATACCGGCGGCTCCGCCAAAATTAAAGAACAGTATTGCCTCTTCTCTTTCCCCGTGCTACAATACAGGCAAAGCATTATATTTCTTAAGTTCTTATCTAGGGGACGTAATGTTCCGTCTATATTTCTTGAAAACCTGTCTGAGAAATCTCAATGCTTTTAAAATCCCAGTAAACCGGCAGAGAGGTTTCTTGCGAGACGATAGAAGAGAGACCTTCTGCCTATGCAATCTATCTTAAGGAGGTCTGTCTATGGCACAAGACAAAGAAGTAACTGCAAACCGCACCTACAAATCTTCGGTGTTCGTCATGGTATTTCAGGAAAAAAAGGAACTGCTGGAATTATATAATGCAGTCAGCGGTAAACATTATGAGGATCCGGAGGAACTGGAGATCAATACCCTGGACAATGCTATCTATATGTCCATTAAAAATGATCTGTCCTTTATCATTGATTCCAGGCTGTCTCTGTATGAACATCAGTCTACCTATAATCCCAATCTGCCCCTGCGGTGTCTGTTTTATGTGGCGGATATCTATTCTAAAATGGCCTTGCACAAAGATATTTACGGGAGTACGCCTCTTTCCATACCGTCCCCGCAGTTTGTGATCTTCTACAATGGAGAGCAGGAAGTGCCGGAACGGGAGATCCTGCAGCTTTCCAGTCTTTATACGGTGAAAGAAGAGCGGCCAAAACTGGAACTGGAAGCAGTTATGCTGAATATCCGTCCGGGGCATAATCAGAGGCTGATGGAAGCCAGCCGGACTTTGCGGGAGTATGCAGAGTTTGTGGAGCGGGTGAGAAAGTACGCAAAGACCATAGTTCTAAACGAAGCGGTGGAGAGGGCAGTGACAGAGTGCATCGCCGAAGGGATCCTCAGAGATTTTCTGGAGAAGAACAGGGCGGAGGTGATCAAAGTGTGTCTGTATGAATACAATCAGGAAGAACATATGAAATTTGTGAGAGAAGAGGGATTCAGACGGGGCCATGAGCAAGGACTGGAGCAAGGAATAGAACAGGGAATAGAACAAGGAATAGAACAAGGGCAGAAAGAAGGACAGGAATTTGCTCACCTGACGAATATCCGAAACCTTATGAAAAATATGAACTGGAGCGCCGCAGAGGCTATGAAAGCGATCGGAGTTCCCGAAGAAAAATGGCAGGAGTATGAGAAGAAACTAAATGAAACGCAGGAATAAGCGCTGCTAAATGTTTCCCTCAGCATAGCTGGTTTGATTCCTGGAACAGAAAGGAGTTTGCTATGACCTGGAAAAAGATTTATGCAATCTATGGGACAGAGCTTTTGCTCTATTTGCTGTTTCATGCCGCACAGATCCGGAAGGGACTGTTTTCACCAGCGGTTTTTACAGGGATCCTGGCAGTTCTTTTTCTATGGGCGGTTGTTTTTCTGCTGCTTTTTCTGGTAAGGAAGATCCGAAAAAAGGAGGGGTGGAAGAGGCGGGAATTCCTTTTTCTGCTCCTTCAAAGTGTATATTCCATATGGCTGGGATATGAGTTTCTAATAGGAATTTTATTCTTTTGACGATATCTGACTTTTTGCGGACTACGGCTTTGTTATGATCCTTCTTTTGTCCGGGGCCGGATCCTGCTGTGAGTTGTTGTCTGGGAAGATCCATGCTAAAATGTAGAAAAAAGGGAGCCGGTCTTTTTCATGGAAAGAAGGCTGCTCATAAATACGGGAAAGGAGAACCGCTATGGGAATTACAGTGGAAGAACACAGGGCAGTATATTATGACGGGGATCAGGAGATGAAGGGAGAAGTGACCTTTCCTTTTGTTGATCAGGATACCGTAGACATTGACCATACTTTTGTGGATCCTTCTCTAAGAGGGATGGGCATGGCAGGAAAGCTTATGGAAGCCGCAGCAGGGGAGATCCGCAGACAGGGAAAGAAGGCAGTCCTTACCTGTTCTTACGCAGTGAAATGGTTTGAAAGCCATCAGGAATATCAGGATATCCTGAAGTGAAATCAGGCGCAGAGAACGTGAAATTTACAGAGAAGGCGGAGAAAAGAACGGGAGAAAAATGATGAATCAGAAATTTTTACAGCAGCTTACGGATTTTATTTTTGTGGAAGACCTGCCGGAGAAAGCAGATATTATCTTCATACCCGGCAGCGGTTTTCCCCAGCTGGGTGAAGAGGCGGCAGGGCTTTACCACAGGGATTATGCCCCATATATCCTGCCTTCCGGCCGGTACAGTATCCTGACTGGACATTTCGGCGGGGTTCAGGAAAAGGCGGAGCTTTATAACGGGGAGTATGAGACGGAGTGGGAGTTCTTAAAAGAAGTCCTGGTAAAGAACCAGGTGCCGGAAAGAGCCATTCTCAGAGAGGATCAGGCCACCTATACCTATGAGAACGCCATTTATTCCAGAAAGGTTACCGACAGCCTGGGAATGGAGATCCGCACAGCCATTCTCTGCTGCAAGCCCTATCACGCCAGAAGAAGTCTTCTCTATTACCAGCTTCTCTATCCGGATACCAGATTCCTGGTATGTCCGGTGAGAGAAAGCGATGTGACAAGAGACAACTGGTTTCTCACAGAGAAAGGTACAAAGATCGTTCTGGGAGAGATTGAACGGATCGGCGTCCAGTTTCATGAGATCATGAGAGAGATGAGGGAAGCCGATGACGGAGAAAAGGCGCTGCCTTATTAATAAATGTTGGGCAGCGCCTTTTCTAAAACAGAATCCATATTTTATTTTCGGATCCGATGTAAAATTTATTTTGAAGCCGATTCTTCCTCCGCTTCGTCTTCCCCGGGGAGGGAATAATCCTCGGGAATTCCTTCCGTTGTCTCTTCCTCTTCTTTAGGTTCATATTTTGCAAAGACCTTACGGAAGATAATGGAATTGCAGTAGGCTACCGTAGCGAATCCAAGAAGGACCCAAAGCATACTTCCATATACCAGAGTTGCAGTGGTAAGGAAGGTGACCACGGCCAGAACCACCGGGCAGAGGATCATCAGAAGGGTCCACGGCAGATTCAGCACAGCGATCAGCAGAGAGTTTTTGAAAATATTTTTTATATCATTCCGGAATCTTGCCACATAAGGGAAGATATAAGTAAACACCATCAGATAGAGAACTACAATGGCGCCGATGAGAACCTGGAAGATACTTTTCAGATTACCGGGAAGGAGAACCGCAGCCCGGTAATCCAGGAAGAGGAAAAAGCCCAGAACGGCAAAGATCAGCCAGATGATGGTGGACTGTTTGAAATTTTCCTTAAATCCTTTGAAAAATCCTTTTACGATATAAGCTTCTTCGCCCTTTACCATTTTCAGAGTGACCGAGAACAGGGCTGTGACAGAAGCCCCTGCTGTTATCACAGGGATACAGCAGGCGATCGTCAGCAAGTTTAAAATGATCAGATCACAGACTCTGGACAGAAAACGCATGATGGGACTGTCCAGGTTAAAAAAACTACTCATAAAATACACTGTCCTTTCCTAATTTGTTTCTTCTTTTGCTTCTTCGACCTTGTCCTTTGGCGGAAGATAGATATGAACCTGTTCGATGCGGGTCCGGTCTACCTGATCCACTACAAGGCGTATGCCGGAATCGGTGACGACGGACTCTCCCTTTTCCGGGAAGCGGTCTAACTGTTCGATAATATAGCCTCCCACAGAGTCATAATCCTGGGATTCAATATCGATATGCAGAACCTCATCCAGATCATCCAGACGGGTAGAGCCAAGAGCGATATATTCTCTTTCCGGCAGGATCTCCCGGATTTCTTCTTCCTCCTGATCCTCATATTCATCATGGATATCCCCTACGATCTCCTCCACCAGGTTTTCCAGAGTGATGATGCCCGATGTGGCGCCGTATTCGTCCAGAACAATGGCAAAAGAAACGGAGTGTTCTTTCATATCCATGAGAAGCTCGGAAGTCTTTTTATATTCATAGGTAAAATAAGGCTCCCGCAGGATCTTCTCAAGAGAGAAGTTTTCCTTGTCGCAAAGAAGAAGATCTTTAATGTTGGCAATACCTACAATATTGTCCGTGCTTTCCCGGTATACCGGAAAGCGGGTATGCTTTTCTTCCCGGAACAGCTGGATCAGATCTTCATAAGAACTGTTGATATCTGCAAAGGTCACATCGATCCGGGGTACCATCACGTCTTCTGCCCGGGAGTCGTCAAAATCAAATACATTGTAGATCATCTGCCGTTCTTCCGTCTTTATCACGCCTTCTTCGTGCCCTACATTTACAAGGGTGCGGAGCTCTGTTTCCGTGATAGTGCTGCCTTTGGGCTTGGAATCCGAGCCCAGCAGTATGAGCACAGCTCCGGAAATATGATTCATCAGGAAGATCACCGGCGTCATCACAAGCATAAGGAATCTGACCGGTTTGGCATAGGCCAGAGCCAGACCTTCCTGATGGATGGAGGCTAACGTTTTGGGGGTGATCTCTCCGAAGATCAGTACCAGCAAAGTGATGATCCCTGTACTGACACCAACCGCAGCGCTGCCGAACAGACGCATGGTCAATGTAGTGGCCAGAGAGGAAGCGGAAAGATTTACAATGTTATTTCCGATCAGAATCGTGCTCAGAAGCTTTCCGGGATTTTCAATTACCTTCAGCAGAGTTTCCGCACGGCTGTCTCCCTCCTGGGCCAGAGTCTGTATACGTATTTTGTTGACAGTGGTCATGGAAGTTTCCGCAGATGAAAAAAAAGCTGAGAGACAGATCAGAACGATCAGTATCAGAAACTGTATGGCGTCGCTGAAATCCAATAATATTCAACTCCTTTGATTATGATAATGCTATCTTAATAATATACATGATTTTAGCAGGGATTGCAACTAAACAGAACAAAACTGGTTGAAAAAAGTTGTTTTTTGGGGGTGTCGAAAAATGGAAAACTGTGATATACTTAGGCAGGATAAAAAAGAACCAATCATAAAATCCAGATTTTGGCAATATCAGGAAAGGGAATGTTATTCAATGAACAGGAATAAAAAAGGTTTGCATAAAGTGACGGCGAATGTCCTGAGTCTTACTCTGGCTTCTGTTATGGCTGCAGGAGCTGCAGGCGAGGCGGTTTCTTCCGTGCAGGTTTATGCTGCGGAGGTTTCCGGCACAGAAAGCGCAAAGACAGGGACGACGGTTTATTTAAACGGGACTTTGTCCCAGGACAGCAAGGGTGACGGGACCACAAAGGAAAAAGCGGTGTCCTCTATAGAGTCTGCCCTTAAGCTGGCAGGCAGCCGGGGAACTGTCCTGGTCTGCGGTCCGGTTACACTAAGCAGTGAGAAAACACTGTCCATTCCTTCAGGGATCGAGATCAGGAGAGAGCAGAGCTATAAAGGAGCGATCATAAAGATCACAGGAAAAGGAAAGCTGATCCTGTCAGAAGGCAGCCTTCAGGCGGCAGATGTGGACACCTCCCAGGCGGAGCTTGGAAAAGAGGCCTTCGTTCAGGGGACAAAGACACAGACGAAGAAGGAAGGACAGGTGTCTATGGTTTCTCAGGTTACCATACCCTCTGCGGAAGCCTGGAATTCCTTTGATTTTGCAGCGGCCGGCTTTTCAGGAGAGGGAAGCTTTTCCTGGGCCTCTCAGACAGCGCCTGCACAATATCAGTCCACCGTTCAGGTGATCTTTACTCCCAAAGATACGGAGACTTATGACTATTCCAAAGTCCCGGGATGGGACAGCAGCAGGAACAGGGTGGTCAGAAACGTAGAGGTTACGATAGAATCCCTGAAGCCTGTACAGGAAGTACCGTCGGAGGAAGAAACGGTTCAGCCGCCTAAGGAGCCCGAGGAGCAGCCGGAAAAGGAAGAAGCAGGTGATCAGCCGGATACTTCAAAACCCACAGAACCGGAAGGAACCGAGGAGGAGAAAGAGGATACCTCGCAGACCGATACAGAAGAGGATGAGGATCAGACAGGAGAAGATCTGGCAGCAGGTCAGGTGACCGTGCCCGATAAGATAACTCTTTCCAGTCCGGAAGAAGCAAAGAATTTCGACTTTACAAAGGCCGGCTTTTCAGGAGAAGGAAAATTTTCCTGGGAAAAAGAATTTCTTCCTGAGGCCTATGAGTCAGAGGTGAAGGTAGTCTTTACGCCCTCTGACGCAGAAAAAAAGGATTATACCCAGATAGAAGGCTGGGATGAAGAAAAAGGCCAGGTGATCTGCACGGTAAAGGTCTTTGTGGAATCTTTGAAAAAAGAAGAAAACGAGGAGCAAAACAGCCAGAAGCCGGAGAATACCCAGGAGAACGATGATGAACAGAAGCCTGCGGAAGAAAACGGAAACGGCGATAAGGAGCAGGCACAGCCTGAGGAAGATACCGTTCCGGAGGAGCCTTCCGGGGAAAAAGATCCGGTGAAGGAAGAAGTTCAGGAAGAGACCGACGAAGAGGAGACTTCCTCTGAGACAGAGACAACAGAGACCGTAGAAGAGGAGGAGTTTGTCCAGGCTCAGCCGGGAAAGACCGGAGAAGTGGCTCAGGAGATCCCCCAGGCAGTTCCTGTTGGAAGCCTGATCGATGAGAATACAGGGGTGCGGGTGGAAGGCGATTTCCTTCCTTATTATGTGGACCTTCAGGTCAGCTATAATGAGGATCTGGATCAGCTCCCGGACGCAGGGATCGGAGAGATCCTGTCTGCTTACGAGATCGAGCTCTGGGATCTGAAAGAAGATAAAGAGTATACCATTCCGGA
>CALWSM010000080.1 GCA_944384185.1 uncultured Blautia sp.
GCAGCTTTGCTCTGCAAAGGAGAATATGGGATGAACATGATCAACATAGAACATATCGATAAAGTATTCGGAGATAAGGTGATTTTTGATAATGCCTCTCTTGGGATCCAGCAGGGAGACAAGATCGGTATTATCGGGCTTAACGGGGCGGGAAAATCTACATTGTTAAGGATGATTGCCGGCGAGGAAGAGCCGGATAAGGGAGAAGTGATCCGGCAGAATGGTCTGAAGCTTCTTTATCTGCCCCAGAATCCGGAATTTCCCCGGGAGGGAACGCTGGCCTCCTATGCGCTGAAGGGGGATCCTCAGACAGACTGGCAGGTACAGAGTTATCTGAATATCCTGGGACTTACGGATCTGGAAGCTCCTTTTGATTCCCTTTCCGGAGGACAGAAAAGAAAAGCGGCAATGGCCAGGGCCTTGTCCCAGGAATTTGACGTACTGCTTTTAGACGAGCCCACCAACCATCTGGATATGGAGATGACCGCATGGCTGGAAGAATATCTGAGAAGCATGAAGAAAACCCTTCTCATGGTGACCCATGACCGGTATTTTCTGGACCGGACGGTAAATAAGATCCTGGAGATCAGCCATGGAAGTCTTTATGAATACGAGGCGGACTACTCAGGCTTTCTGGAACTGAAAGCCCAGAGGGAAGAAATGGAGCTGGCCGCTGAGAGAAAACGCCAGAGTATCCTGCGGATCGAGGACCAATGGGCCAAAAGAGGCTGCAGAGCCAGAAGTACGAAGCAAAGAGCCAGACTGCAGAGACTGGAAGAACTGAAAAAGGAAAATGGCCCCATCCGGGAGCAGACTGTGGAAATAGAGAGCCAGAACGTGCGTATGGGGAAGAAGACCATCGAGCTTTCCCATATCAGTAAAAGCTACGGGGAAAAGAATCTGATCCGGGATTTCAGTTATATTTTTCTGAAAAATCAGAAGGTGGGATTTATCGGGAAAAATGGCTGCGGCAAATCTACACTGATGAAGATCATTGCCGGAACCGTGCTTCCGGATTCCGGGACTGTGGAAATAGGAGACACTGTCAAGATCGGTTATTTCGCCCAGGAAGAACCGGAGATGGATCCTTCCCAGAGAGTCATCGATTACGTGAAAGACATGGGAGAATATTTCCGTACCGGAGAAGGGCGGATCAGCGCTTCCCAGATGCTGGAGCGTTTTCTCTTTACACCGGATATGCAGTATGCGCCTGTGGGAAAGCTTTCCGGAGGGGAAAGGAGAAGGCTGTATCTTCTCGGGGTGCTGGCAGGGGAGGTCAATGTACTGATCATGGACGAGGCCGGGAACAATCTGGACATTCCCACGATGACCATCCTGGAAGAGTATCTGCTGTCCTTTCAGGGAATCGTGATCACGGTATCCCACGACCGGTATTTCCTGGATAATGTGGCGGACAGACTTTTTGAATTTGACGGGCAGGGCGGCCTTCGCCAGTATGAAGGAGGCTACACCGATTATCTGGAAACCAAGAAAAAACAATCTGAAGAAAAAAAGGAAACCGGACAGCCTCAGACAAAAAAGGAAGGAGGCCGGGACTGGAAGGGGCAGCGTCAGGCAAAGCTGAAATTTTCTTTTAAAGAACAGAGAGAATTTGAAACGATCGACCAGGATATTGCAGGCCTGGAAGAAAAGATCGAAAAGCTGGAGAAAGAGATCCTGGCCAACGCCACCAACTCGGCAAAGCTGAATGCATTAATGACGGAAAAGGAAGAGGCAGAGGCTGCATTGGAGGAAAAGATGGAGCGCTGGCTTTATCTTACAGAGCTTAAAGAGCAGATCGAGGCTGAGAAAGCAAAGGGACAATAAGAGGAGAAAGGAAAAAGAGCTTAGGAAGCTTTATGAGAAAATTGTAAAAGAAGGGGAGAGTTTAGCCGGGCACAGCTTGGAACCATAGGGTTCAAGCTGTGCCCGGCTAAATAATAAAATGCAAAATATTTTCAGATCAGACCCATACGGCGGCGCCGCAGGAAAATCCTATTTTCGATATACGAAAGAAGGAAGGCCGTCTGTTCCCAGAGGGATTTCTACGGTTCCCTGGATCAGCGGAAGGGCATAGGCGACAAAGTCCCGGGTAACGTCAGAGCCATCTGCAGAGATCCATTCCAGAGGAACGGTTTTTTCTTTATTGCAGATCTGGTTTACATCCTCCAGGCCAAGATGCATGCGGTAGGGAATGCTGGAATCTCTTACATAGGACACCATTTTTCCGGTTTCTCCCTTCAGGGCGCAGCGGACGCCGAAACGTCCTGCGGATACCGCCTCCTGCTGGTCTGTGGCGGAGAGCATGGAAGCGGAGCAGCGCTGGCTCACATTTAATTCTACAGAGCGGGCTTTGACTCCAAGGCGGTTCCGGACCAGATTTTCCAGGTGCTTTCCGCAGCCGGCAAGCATTTTGTGGCCAAAAGAATCTGTGCCTACAGAGTTGTCATATTCGCAGATAAAAGTGCCCTTTTCATCATGGATCCCCTCAGAAACACAGACGATCACGTTGGGATTTTTTTCAAAACATTCCTGGATCTTTGCCAGGAACGCTTCCTGATCAAAAGCGGTTTCCGGAAGATAGATCAGCAGAGGATTATCCCCGGTATATTTCCGGGCAAGGGCTCCTGCGGCAGTGAGCCAGCCGGCGTGCCGTCCCATGATCTCTACAATGGTTACAGACTTTGTCTCATATACGTTGGCGTCTGTAACGATCTCCCGCACAGTGGAAGCCACATATCTGGCGGCGCTTCCGAAGCCCGGGGTATGGTCTGTGAGGACCAGATCATTGTCGATAGTCTTGGGCTCGCCGATCACCCGGACCGAACTGTTTATCCTTTCCGCATAGCGGGAAAGCTTGCTTACGGTATCCATAGAATCGTTGCCGCCGATATAGAAGAAGTAGCCGATATCCAGCTCTTCAAATCTTTGGAAAAGCTGGGGATATACCGGATCGTCCAGGTCTTCCGGAAGCTTATAGCGGCAGGAACCAAGGTAGGCTCCCGGAGTGGTTTTCAATTTCTCCAGATCCTCTCCGCTGAATGCTTCCCGAAAATCCAGAACCTTTCCTGCAAGGAATCCCTGGATCCCGTTTATCATTCCGTATACTTGTCCTATGGAGTCCTGGAGAAGACCTTCCGACACTACGCCATAGAGACTGCTGTTGATCACGGCGGTGGGACCGCCGGACTGACCTACGATTAAATTTTTCTTGTTCAATGCTTTTCTTTGTATGGGCAGAGTGCTGACCATACCCTCCTTTCCTGGATTTTTCCCCGGTCAGGGATGTAGTAATTGACTGTTTTTCTGGGACTTATTATAGCATGGTTTTGGTAAAATTGCATTAAGAAATACTTGCCTGAAAGGGAAAATGTGATATAATGGTTGTAGGTTTTCTAAGGGCTGGCTTATACAGTCCTGTGAAGAGGGAACTTAGAAAAATCTATATGGAGGTCTTTAATTATGTTAGTATCAGCAGCAGAAATGTTAAAGAAAGCGAAAGCAGGACATTATGCAGTAGGTCAGTTCAATATCAATAACCTGGAGTGGACAAAGGCAGCCCTTCTCACAGCCGAAGAGTGTAAATCCCCGATCATCCTGGGCGTTTCTGAAGGCGCCGGAAAATATATGTGCGGATTCAAAACAGTAGCAGACATGGTAAAAGCTATGATCGAAGAGCTGAATATCACCGTACCGGTAGCTCTTCACTTAGACCATGGTACATATGACGGATGTTATAAATGTATCAAAGCCGGATTCTCCTCTATCATGTTCGACGGTTCTCATTATCCCATCGAAGAGAATGTTGAGAAGACAAAAGAGCTGGCAGGCGTCTGCAAAGGTCTGGGACTTTCTCTGGAAGCTGAGGTTGGTTCTATCGGCGGCGAGGAAGACGGCGTTGTAGGTATGGGCGAGTGCGCAGATCCTCAGGAATGCAAGATGATCGCTGATCTGGGCGTTGATATGCTTGCGGCAGGTATCGGAAATATCCACGGAAAATATCCGGAAAACTGGCAGGGCCTTCGCTTCGACGTATTAGACGATATCCAGAAGCTGACAGGAGAAATGCCTCTGGTACTTCATGGGGGCACAGGTATCCCGGCAGATATGATCCGCAAAGCCATCGACCTGGGCGTATCCAAGATCAATGTAAATACAGAGTGCCAGTTATCCTTCACAGCAGCTACAAGGAAATACATTGAGGAAGGCAAAGACAACCAGGGCAAAGGATATGATCCTCGTAAATTATTAAAACCAGGTTTTGACGCCATCTGCGAGACCATCAAAGAGAAAATGGAACTTTTCGGTTCTGTTGGAAAAGCCTTTGAATAAAAAGAATATGTAAATCATATGCAATAGAAAAGATCCCCCGGCATCTGCCGGGGGATCTTTTCTGAAGGTTTTTTTAAGATCGATCTCGATGATTTATTTTATAAAGTATCGTTTCTCTTAATGTAACCTGGACGGTCCGGTGAGGAGATGATCTCTTTTACATGGATCAGTCTGGCGTGTTTGTCCACTACCTGATTTTCCACATAAACATCTTTTCCGATCACGGAGTCAGGAAGGATCACACTGTTCTTTACCACCGCTCCCTCTTTGATCACACAGCCTCTTCCCACTACAGAATTTTCCACGGTGCCTTCGATGAGACATCCGTTGGAAACCACAGAGTTCTTTACGCTGGCGCTTTCAAAATACTGAGTAGGACAGGAATCATTGGTCCTGGTATAAATAGGCCATTCCTCATTGAAAAGGCTCTGAAGATTTTTGATATCGATCAGAGAAATATTGGCGTCGTAGTAGCTCTTGAAATCGGAGATCGAAGCAAAATATCCCCGGTGTGCAACTCCACGGATATCTAATTCGCTGCAGGAATCGTTCACAATATCGGACAGGGTATACATAGAAGAAAGCTTATGAGCTTTTTCCACCAGTTCGATAAACAGATCTTTTTTCATTACATAAGTTTCCATGAAAATATTGCGGTTTTTGGCATTTCCATGGTTAGGCTCCATAGAAAGGACGCCTTTCTGCTTGTTCAGGTTCAGAACGTTGCAGTTCAGGAAAGATTCCTTTGCATTGTCTACAGAATGGTACAAAAGGGTGATATCCGCTCCGGATTCAATATGAGATTCCAGAAGCTGGCTGTAATCCATAGTATAGATCATATAGCTGGGAGCGATCACTACATAAGGCTCCTGAGCCTGCTCAATGAATTCCATATTTTCAATAAATGCGGCAACATCATTGTTGTAGATGTCGTTGTCCATACCGTTTTCTGAATAGAGGAGATGAAGCTTTCCTCTTTTTGAGTTGATGTTATAATGGCGTCCGGTTCCCAGATGCTCCGTGAGGGAACGAGGCTTTCTGCGGATATAAACCTGAATACGGTCAATACCGCTGTCGCTCATGTTGGAGATCGGGAAGTCGATCACTCGGTAACGTCCCAGGAAGGAAAAAGCGCCTACGGGACGGTAAGTCTGCATACCTTCGATATGTACGTTTCTTCCCGCAAAATTTACGATTCCAAATGCTTTGCTCATATTATTCTTCCCCCTTTACACGTTTTGCGATGAGCTCGATATGCTCGCTGTCAGCGCTGCCTACCCTGGCGTTTTTGCCGATATGTACGCCGTCTGCCACGATGACTCTCTGGACCACCGCTCCGTCTTCTACCACAGCCCCGGGCATGATCACGCTGTCGATCACCTTGGCGCCGGTCCCGACCTTGGTATCTGTAAATAATACAGAGTTTTCTACCGTACCGTCGATAATACAGCCCTGGGTGATAAACGCCCGTTTGATTACTGCGTTAGGTCCGATATAGTGAGGAAGGCTGTCCGAATCTTCCGTGTAGATCTTCCAGGAAGAATCGCTCAGATCCAGAGGATTGTTCTTATCCAGAAGATCCATATTAGCTTCCCAGAGAGAATCGATGGTTCCTACGTCCTTCCAGTATCCTTTAAATTTGTAAGCGTAAAGGGTCTTATTTTCACTGAGCATGACAGGAATGATATCCTTGCCGAAATCGTGATGGGAATCCGGATTTTTCATATCTGCAGTCAGCAGCTTCCGCAGAGGTTTCCATGTAAAGATATAGATACCCATGGAAGCCAGATTGCTCTTTGGATGCTCCGGTTTTTCCTCAAATTCTACGATCTTTCCGGTCTCGTCTGTGTTCATGATGCCGAAACGGCTGGCTTCCCGCATGGGAACTTCGATCACGGCGATGGTAGCGTCTGCGTTCTGCTCTTTATGGGCAGCCAGCATTTTTGCATAATTCATTTTATAGATGTGGTCTCCGGAAAGGATCAGGACATATTCCGGATCAAAGCTGTCAATAAAGTCAATGTTCTGGGAGATCGCATCGGCGGTTCCTCTATATACGTCTAAATCCACGTCTGCTTTTTCACGGGGGGCAAGTACATAGACGCCGCTGTTTTTGGCATCCAGTCCCCAGCGCCCGCCGGCAGCTACATAACTGTTTAACTGAATGGACTCGTACTGTGTCAGCACGCCTACATTATCGATCCCACTGTTAGCGCAGTTACTCAGTGGAAAATCAATGATACGGTATTTTCCACCGTAAGACACGGCAGGCTTTGCCACTTTTTTTGTCAGCTCATGCAGACGGGTGCCGCGGCCACCGGCCAATATCATTGCCAACATATTGTTTTGTTTCATAGTGAACCCTCTCTTTCTTAAGACGGCAATAAAGACAGGCAGAAAAAGCCGCCGCTATTGCCTTGATGCCATATATTATACAATTAATCGCTGATTATTTCCACAATTTTAAGCAAAAAAACACAAAAAAGAAGAAAAAAACCAGAAAACTATATAGGGATAATGGCTAAAAATACAGGGGATACATTTTTAACGGAAATCTGGCATAAATTTTACAAAAACAAGGTGGTAAAAGGATGGAAGAGTTGATCCATGGTCTTCAGCATCTGGTATGGGGACCCGGTATGCTTGTTTTTTTTCTCGGGACGGGAATCCGCTTTACATTTTGTTCCGGATTTTTTCAGATCCGGAAAATACATATATGGATGGGCAAGACCCTGGGAGCGCTCAAAAGTGCGAGGAAAACAGACAAAGAACAGTCTATTTCACAGTTTCAGTCCTTTTGTACCGCTCTGGCGGCTACCCTGGGAACCGGAAATATTACCGGGGTGGCCACAGCTTTGATCTTTGGAGGCCCGGGAGCTGTTTTCTGGATGTGGATCTCCGCTTTTTTCGGAATGATGACCAGCTATGCAGAAAATTATCTGGGGATCCGGTACCGGTATAAGAACCCGAAGGGACGCTGGATAGGCGGCGCCATGGTCTATATGGAGAGAGGGCTGAACTCCAGATTCCTTGCGGTGCTTTTTTCGGTATGCTGTCTGAGCGCTTCTCTTGGAATGGGAAATATGGTGCAGGGGAATTCTATGGCGAAGGGGCTGGAGACGGCCTTTGGCATTCCCCCTTTTCTTACCGGTACGGTCTGTATGCTCCTGCTGGCCGGGGTAGTTACCGGAGGGATAAAGCGGGTGGCGGCTCTCACGGAGAAGCTGGTCCCTTTGATGGCGGGGATCTATTTCCTTGGAGCCCTTGCAGTGCTGACGGCAAACTGGCAGGAAATTCCCGGGGCTTTGGAAAGGATCTTTACCCAGGCCTTTCAGATCCGGGCAGGAGTCGGAGGAGCGGCAGGATATACGGTAAGGCAGGCCATCCGGATGGGCGTAGCCAGAGGGATCTTTTCCAATGAGGCGGGACTGGGTTCTTCTGTGATGGCCCATGTACAGTCGGATGTGGAGAGCCCTCAGATCCAGGGTATGTGGGGAATGCTGGAGGTGTTTATCGATACTATGGTGGGGTGTACGGTAACCGCTCTGGTGATCCTGGTAAGCGGCGTTTATCAGCCGGAATTGTATCTGGATCAGATCGGTGGTGGAATAGAACCGGTGGACGGTACCACACTGACCGGCCAGGCTTTTGCGTCGGTGATCCCCTGGGGCGCACAGTTTCTGGCGGCGGCTACCGCATTGTTTGCCTTTGCCACCATTGCAGGCTGGTCCTATTTCGGCGAACAGACGGCGGCTTATCTGGGAAAAGAAAAAGGGGCCGCAGCCTATCGCTATCTTTATATCCTGATCACCCTGCCCGGCTGTATTCTGGCTCCCAGCCTGATCTGGGATCTGTCCGACGCCTTTAACGGGATGATGGCCCTGCCAAATCTGATAGCATTGTTTTTTCTTGCCAGACAGGTGAAATATGACTGTGATGGATAGAAAGATAAATATTGCGCAGTAAATTTCAACAGTATATAATCAGAGATATACATGACAAAATGTTTATTTAAAGGAGAACGCTTATGGGGATTTTAGAGAAGATGAGATTAGATGGAAAAGTATCCTTTGTCACAGGCGGAGCAAGAGGTATTGGAAAGGCTATCGCCCAGGCTCTGGCGGAAGCGGGAAGCGACCTGGCTCTGGTGGATATTGATATTGAGGAAGCGGAGAAAACTGCCGCCCGGATCCGGAAAGATTCCGGGAAAAAGGTGATCTCCATTCAGGCAGACGTGACAAAGCCGGAGGAGGTAGACGCTATGATGAAAAGGATCATGGAAGAATTCGGCCATCTGGATGCTGCCTTCTGCAATGCAGGGATCTGCATGAATATTCCGGCGGAGGAAATGACTTATGAGCAGTGGAAAAAAGTGATAGATATCAACCTTACCGGGGTTTTTCTTACTTCCCAGGCAGCGGCGAAGGTTATGCTGAAACAGGGAAAAGGCTCTATCATCAATACGGCTTCCATGTCTGCCCATATCGTAAATGTACCCCAGCCTCAGTGCTCCTATAACGCTTCGAAAGCAGGAGTGATCCAGCTTACAAAATCTATGGCTGTGGAATTTGCAAAAAGAGGCGTCCGGGTAAACAGTATCAGCCCAGGCTATATGGCTACAGAGCTTACCTTAAACTCGGAGAGCCTGAAACCTCTCATAGAAAAATGGAACCATATGGCGCCTATGGGACGTATGGGGAAACCGGAAGAGCTTCAGTCTATTGCCGTATATCTGGCAGGAGATACCAGCTCCTTTACTACGGGGGCAGATTTTGTGATCGACGGGGCTTTTACCTGTTTCTGAGAAAAAAGGATGGAACTATGAACTATCGATTTGACATACAGTACGATGGAACCAGATACGGGGGCTGGCAGCGGCAGAAAACCACGGAGAATACCATTCAGGGAAAGATCGAGGAGGTTCTTTCCCGTATGATAGGAGAGCCGGTGCAGATACAGGGAGCGGGAAGGACCGACGCAGGGGTACATGCCCTGGGCCAGGTGGCCAACGGCCATTTGGATACCCTTATGAGCTGTGAGGAGATCTGTGAATATATGAACTATTATCTCCCGGAGGATATTGAGATCCTCCGGGTCTGTCAGGTTTCCGACAGGTTTCACAGCCGTCTGAACGCCAGGGAAAAACTGTACCGTTACCGGATCGGGACAGGCAGTCATAAAAATGTATTTGAAAGGAAATATCTCTGTCCCCTTCATGAGGACTATGATGTGGAAGCTATGGAAAAGGCAGCCGGGTATCTTACCGGTACCCATGATTTTAAAAGCTTCTGTTCCAATAAAAAGATGAAAAAATCCACGGTCAGAACCCTTTATGAGATCCGGATCACCCGGCTTCCAAAGGAACTGCAGATCGACTACCGGGGCGACGGTTTCCTCTATAATATGGTGCGGATCCTTACCGGGACTCTGATCGAGGTGGGGAGAGGAGACCGGAAGCCGGAGGAGATCCCGGATATCTTGGAAGGAGGAGACCGGGGGCTGGCAGGATTTACAGCTCCTGCCAGGGGACTGACTCTGGTAGAAGTTGGATATTAA
>CALWSM010000081.1 GCA_944384185.1 uncultured Blautia sp.
CCTTTGTCAAGAGTTTTCCTAAGCTGTCAAACGGAGAAAGAGGGATTTGAACCCTCGCGCCGCTATTAACGACCTACTCCCTTTCCAGGGGAGCCCCTTCAGCCTCTTGGGTATTTCTCCATAGCCTGAATAAATCCATTATTCTATCTATCATATCGGAGGTCTTGAATCTCATTCTCCGAAACGGAGAGAGTGGGATTCGAACCCACGCGCCCTTGCGGACAAACGGTTTTCAAGACCGCCTCGTTATGACCACTTCGATATCTCTCCATCGTACCGCTCGGTCAGCGACAAGTGGTATTTTACCATTCAACAGCTGATATGTCAATAGATTTTTTACTTTTTTTAACTCCTTTTTTCAGCTCCCTCTATATTTCCGGAAAGCTCTGTATTTTCCAGGATCCTTTCCGCAATCAGAAGATCTTCCGGCGTGGTGATCTTTATATTTTCGTAGCTGCCTTCTATCAGAGGGATCTTTAGATTTCCATAAGTCTCTGCCACCATTGCGTCATCGGTAATCCCTTCCATACTTCCCTGCCTGGCTTTTTCATATGCTTTATATATCAGGTCATAGGAAAAAACCTGGGGAGTCTGTATCGTCCATACCTGACTTCTCTTTGGCGTCTGGGCGATCATCTGGTTTTCGTCCGCAATTTTCACAGTATCTTTTGAAAGCATTCCTACTACACAGGCTCCATATTTCTTTACTGCCTCTTCTGCTCTTACAAGGATCTCTTCTGTAATAAATGGTCTGGCTCCATCGTGGATATACACGTAGTCGCATTCTCCACAGGCCATAAGACCCTCAAAAACAGAATCATATCTTTCTTTTCCCCCAGGTATGATCTTCTTCACTTTTGAAAAACCATAGTTCTGAACAATCTCCTGTCTGCAGTATTCTACGCTTTCTGCACTGGTGACCAGGATGATCTCCTGTATTTCCGGACTGTTCTGAAAACAGGCCAGGCTATAGTACAGTACTGGCTTGCCTTTTAAAGAGAGAAACTGTTTCTGCACCTTGCTGTGCATTCGTTTTCCCTGTCCTGCTGCCAGAATAATCGCTGTAGACTTCATGATCTATCTCTCCCCTAATTTCAGATTTGGCACAGCGTTCAGATCCCAGCCATGGCGGACTCCTTTTTGATACTCGTAGTAAGCCGCCGCCCCGATCATAGCTGCATTATCCGTGCAGAGAATAGGGGATGGATGATAAAACCGTATCTGATTTTCCTGGCAGGCTTTTTCCATAGCCGTTCTCAGTCCGCTGTTGGATGCCACTCCTCCTGCGATCGCCAGCTTCTCTATATGATAATCCCTGGCAGCCGCCATGGCATGCTCCACCAGTACCTCTACCACACAGCGCTGGAAGGAAGCAGCCACATCTGCCGTTATAATCTCCTCTCCCTGCATCCGGCATTTATTCAGGTAATTCAGGACTGCCGATTTCACGCCGCTGAAGCTGAAGTCGTAGGGGGCGTCGTCGATCTTCGCTTTCGGGAAATCCATGGCGTAGGGGTTCCCCTCTTTTGACAGCTTATCGATCTTCGGTCCTCCCGGATATCCCAGTCCTATGGCTCTGGCCACTTTATCAAAAGCCTCCCCCGCCGCATCGTCCCTGGTTCTCCCAAGGATCTCAAACTCTCCATAGTCCTTTACGATCACCAGATGGGTATGTCCGCCGGACACTACCAGGCAGAGAAAGGGAGGTTCCAGCTCCGGATTTTCCACATAATTGGCTGCGATATGCCCCTCGATATGATGGACACCTACCAGCGGGATATTTTTTGCAAAGCTGATCGCTTTCGCTTCCGCTACTCCTACCAGCAGAGCCCCGACCAGTCCCGGTCCGTAAGTTACCCCAATAGCATCCAGGTCTTCCAGGGTGACCTTCGCCTCATGCAAAGCTTCTCCGATCACCTGATTGATCTTCTCGATATGCTTTCTGGAAGCGATCTCCGGCACAACTCCGCCATAAAGCTTGTGAAGGTCGATCTGGGATGAAATAATATTTGATAAAACAGTCCTGCCGTTCTTTACCACTGCTGCTGCGGTTTCATCGCAGGAGCTTTCAATGGCAAGGATCAAAATATCTTCTTTTTCCATGTTCTTTCTCCTCTATTCTTCCTCAAACTGCAGTTCCACCGACTGCCGGTCCCTGGCTGCAACCGTATTTGGAAAAATCTTCTGGGCTTCCGGCAAGGCTTCCTCCGGCCGGACCAGAGAGGGGCTGTAATGGGTCAGCCACATCTCTTTTACCTGGGCTTCTCTGGCCAGGGATGCAGCTTCTTTAAAAGTCATATGTTTATATGCTTTCGCTTTCCCTTCTTTATCCTGCTCTCCATACATTCCCTCACAGATAAATAGGTCGGAGCCCTTTGCATGGTCTGCAATAGCCTTTACCGGTCTGGTATCTGTAGTATAGGTAAGTTTTATGCCTTTTCGCACAGGCCCAAGAACCATATCCGGAGTATAAACCGTATCCCCGTCAGCTACCGTCTCTCCTTTTTGAAGGGGATTCCAGTATTTTAAGGGTATTTCATGTTCTTTTGCTTTTCCAGGATCAAATTTTCCCTGTCGTTTAATCTCCAGAGTATATCCATAGCAGGTAACATTATGATTTACCTTAAAAGCCGTAATATGATATCCATAAAGTTCAAAAGTTTCTTCTGGTTTTGTAAGCTCTATACACTGTATCTCAAAAGGAAGCTCTGGAGCGATCACTCTGAGAGCCGAAACCACCCGATTCAGCCCTTTGGGTCCTATCAGGATCAGCGGCTCTGTCCGTTCTGCGTTTCCCATGGTCAGCAAAAGCCCTGGAAGGCCGCTGATATGATCTGCATGAAAATGGGTAAAGCAGATCACGTCAATAGGTTTAAAGCTCCACCCTTTTTCTTTCACCGCCACCTGGGTGCCTTCCCCACAGTCTATCATAAGATTACTTCCATTATAACGGGTCATTAAAGAGGTGAGCTTTCTTCTTGGCAGAGGCATCATACCTCCGGTTCCTAAAAGACATACGTCCAGCATAGTGTGTTCCTCGTTTCTTCCTATATCTTTTCAATCATAGCACAGTTTTTTCCGGGCTACAATAATTCCTTATTTTCGTTTTTCTCAGGCGGTATCTTAAAGCCTGCTGTGATCCGGTCATAACACTCTTCGCAAAGATCAAAGCTGTGGCTTTCCCCGTCTTTTTCTGAAAAATATCCCCACTGGACCTGGCCATGGAAAACCCCTTCCATGACCTTCCCTTTTTCTATGCGGATCTTCCTGCCGCAGCAGTTGCAGAGGATCTCCTGTACCTGGCGTTCTTTCTGATTTTCGTATTTTCTCATACTCTTCCTCCTCAGTACTGAAAACAGCATTGAAAATTTACCGGTTTCCCTGCTTTATTATACAGAAGTCTCTATACAAAACCCAGTGGGAATCTCAAGCAAAATTAGGAAAGGCTGGCAGTTTTCTTTTGCATGAGAATCCCATCCTCCCGGGGATCCTCATAAAAGTTTTTCCGGATTCCCTGTATGGAAAATCCACAGCTTTTGTAAAGATGGATCGCAGGCTCATTACTTTGACGCACTTCCAGGAAGAAGGAAGTAACCCCTGCTTTTCTCCCTTCTGCTTCCAATGCTTCCAGAAGCCTTCTTCCAATATGTCTTCCCTGAAATTCTCTTTTTACGGAAACCTGGGTGATCTCTCCCTCGTCCAGAACCGTCCACATTCCGATATATCCAATGACCTGTCCATCCTCCAGCGCTGCAAGGTAAATGTTTTCCTTCTTGCTCAAAGCTTCCAGAAAACTGGTTTCCGACCATGGAAGGGAAAAATTCTCTTTTTCTATGACTGCCGCCTGGGGGATATCCCCGGGTTCCATCTTTCGGATCCTAAACCTCTCCATGCTTCGCCAGCCTTTTTGCCCGTTCTCTTTCGGCCTGGGATACCCTGAGATATTCCGGCTGATGTTCTTCCGGAGTCTGGAGCTTTCCTTCCTTATAATAGACTGCGCCCAAAGCGGCCACCGCCCCTGCTCTCTGACGGTTCAGATGGGCCGGCGCATAGGAACAGGGCACCTGACATTTTTCCGAGATCATTTCCCGGAAAACCGGAACCCCGTCTCCCAGGAAGATCACCTTCTTGCCCAATGCGTTTAATTCCCTGATCAGTTCTTCCATAGGAAGGGCCTCCTGGTTTCTGACCGTAACCAGCCTGTGATCCTTAAAGGCGTAGATTCCTGTGTATACCTGTTTTCTTCTGGCGTCCATGATCGGGCAGATCACAGTATCTTCCGGCGTATCGTAAAAGTTATAGGCCAGAGCTTCCAGGGTAGGGACCCCGATAAGAGGTTTATGAAGAGCCAGACCCAGTCCTTTCGCCGTAGCGGATCCGATCCTCAGCCCGGTGAAAGAGCCGGGTCCTGCCGCCACAGCAATGGCGTCCAGTGTTTCCAGATCCAGATCTACCCCTTTCCGGATCTCGTCAAGCATAGGAAGCAGTGTCTGGGAATGTGTTTTTTTATAATTCATGGTATATTCCGCCACCAGTGTCTCGTCCTGGAGCAACGCCACGGAGGCTACTAATCCGGAACTGTCCAGCGCCAATATTTTCATATCTGATCTTCCTCCAATCCCTCTATGGTAATTTTTCGGTAGTCAAAATCCCGGGCAGGATCTTTTTCAATGGTAACAGAGATCCGGTTTTCCGGCAAAAGCTCCGGGATCCGTTCTGCCCACTCGATCAGGCAGATCCCCTCTCCGAAGAAGTAATCGTCATATCCGATCTCCTCCATCTCCTCGATATCGCCGATCCTGTACACATCAAAATGATAAAAGGGAAGCCGCCCTCCATCATATTCCTGGAGAATCGTAAAAGTGGGGCTGTTCACCGGCTCCGGGATCCCCAGCCCGCTGGCCACTCCCTGGGTAAACACGGTTTTCCCCACTCCCAAGTCGCCGTTCAGGGTATAGATCTGTCCGGCCAGAGCTTTTTCACCGATTCTTTTTCCTAATTGAAAGGTTTCTTTTGCATTTTGGGTTTCTATTATGATCATAAAATCTATCCTCGCTTCATCAAAACAGTATAGCATACAAAATTCCGGCTTGCACCTTTTATTTTTTTCTTCTATAATACAAGAAAACCACAGACAAAACGAAAACATGAGCAAAAAGGAGACTGAAAAATATGGCAAACCCTATTGTAACCATCACAATGGCAAACGGAGATATCATGAAAGCGGAATTATATCCGGAGATCGCTCCCAACACGGTAAACAATTTTATCAGCCTTGTAAAAAACGGATTTTATGACGGACTGATCTTCCACAGAGTCATCCGGGGCTTTATGATCCAGGGCGGCTGCCCCCAGGGCACCGGCATGGGCGGTCCGGGATACTCTATAAAAGGTGAATTTTCCCAGAACGGCTTTAAAAATGATCTTGCCCATACCCCGGGCGTGCTCTCTATGGCAAGAGCCATGCATCCCGACTCTGCCGGAAGCCAGTTCTTTATCATGCACGAAGCCGCTCCGCATCTGGACGGGGCTTATGCCGCTTTCGGCAAAGTGATCGAAGGTATGGACATTGTAAACAAGATTGCCCAGGCTCCAACAGACTACAGCGACCGTCCTATGGAAGAACAACGGATACAGTCCATGACGGTAGAGACCTTCGGGGAGGAGTATCCGGAGCCTAAAAAGCGCTGATTTCCGATGAAGTCAGTTTTCAAAGAGAAGCTGCTCTCCTCTTGAAACCGCATAATAGAGTTCTTTTCTTTCTGTGATGGAGGCCCGCCCGCTGGTGGCCTCTGTCACAGCTTTTTTTATCGGTTCTCTGTCCTTGGCCGGCACCAGGATCTGCAGCTTCACAGTCTCTGTATACTGGCTGTCTAAGATCGGCACCTCTCTCTGGGCAAATAGGTACTGAAGCTTTCCCACCCCATTATAGTCCGTTCCGATCTCAAGCAAAACGCCGTGCCGCTTCTCAACAATCCTGCTGTTGGCAAGCCCTTCCTGTACCGCTTTTGAATAGGCCCGCACAAGTCCTCCTGTTCCAAGAAGGGTGCCGCCAAAATATCTGGTGACCACCACTGCTGTATTATACAAATCTTCTCCCAGTAGGACATCCAGCATAGGCTTTCCCGCCGTTCCCTGGGGCTCTCCGTCGTCGCTGCAGCGCATGGCCTCCCGTCTTTCGCCGATCACATAGGCAAAACAGTTATGGGATGCATCCCAATATTTTTTCCGCATTTCTTCAATAAAGGCCAGGGCCTCTTCTTCTGTCTGCACAGGCCGCACCGTAGCGATAAATCTGGATTTTTTCTCCACGATCTCTCCCTGTCCTCCTTCAAAAACCGTTCTATATTCTTCTAACATAAAATACCTCGTTTCTTCTCATATATGTTGCATTTTAGCATATTTCTCCCGGAAGAGGAAATATTTATGGTAAAAAAACGAAAATCCTGCAAGGGATTCCAAAGTTTCTTGAATTAGGGAACCTCATTTGTTATAATGGACGGGAAAAGGAGGCAAGACTACATGAATTTTGGAAAACGAGCCACGAATAAGAAGCGGGACGCTCTGTCTTCTCAGTCTACAATGATGGGCAAGAAAGCCAATGTTTCTGTTCTGCGTATCATTTTCATCGTTCTGATCGCATTGTTTGCTATTGGAGGCTGTATGGGAATCGGCGCAATGAGAGGCCTGCTCGATGACGCTCCTAATATCTCGGAGGTCAACATCGTTCCCGTAGGCGAAGCTACCTTTGTTTATGATGCAAACGGGACCCAGCTTCAAAAACTGACAGCGCCGGATTCTAACCGTATGCCGGTGACCATCGATCAGATCCCTCTGGATCTGCAGCATGCCGTGGTCGCTATTGAAGATGAACGCTTCTATGAACATAATGGTATTGATATAAGAGGCATTCTAAGAGCTGCAGTTGTGGGAATTACCAGCAGGCATTTTTCAGAAGGCGCCAGTACCATTACCCAGCAGCTTATTAAAAATAATGTTTTTACAGACTGGGTCAATGAATCTACCCTGGAACGTTTTGAGCGTAAATTTCAGGAATGGTATCTGGCTCTGGAACTGGAAAAACAGATAAAAGACAAAAATGAGATCCTGCAGAACTATCTCAACACCATCAATCTTGGCAACGGCAATTACGGTGTCCAGGCTGCCGCTCAGGACTATTTCGGTAAAGATGTCAGCGAGCTGACTCTCTCGGAATGTACAGTCCTGGCAGGGATCACGCAGAATCCCACTAAATATAATCCGGTGATCAACCCGGAAAGCAATGCCGAACGCCGTCAGGAAGTCCTGAACCATATGTTGGAGCAGGAATATATCACAAAAGAGCAGTATGATGAATGTCTGGCGGATAATGTATATGAAAGAATCCAAAATGTGGAAAAAGCAAGTGAAAGCGAAGATACCACCTACAGCTATTTTATCGACGAGCTGACCGAACAGGTCATACAGGATCTTCAGGACAAGCGGGGATATTCTGAGCAGCAGGCTTACAACGCCCTTTACAGCGGCGGATTAAGGATCTATACTACCCAGGATCCGGCGATCCAGCAGATCTGCGATGAAGAATACAGCGATCCCAATAACTTTCCTTCCGGAAGCCAGGTAGAGCTGGATTACGCACTGACCATAAAGCATACAAACGGGGAAGAAGAAAATTACAGTACGGAAATGCTGGAACAGTATTTTATCCAAAATGAAAATTCTAATTTTACCGTTTTATTTGACAGTCAGGAAAGCGCTCAGGCTCATGTAGACGCTTATAAAGCGGCTGTTATGACAGAAGGAGATGAAGTGGTCGCAGAGACCATTCACTTTACTCCCCAGCCTCAGTCATCCCTGTGTATCATTGACCAGCATACCGGATACGTAAAGGCGATCGTAGGAGGCAGAGGGGAAAAATCCACCAGCCTGAGTCTGAACAGAGCTACCAATACCACCAGACAGCCAGGTTCTACGTTTAAGCCCCTGGCCGCATATGCCGCCGCATTAAATGAGGGAGGCATGTCTCTGGCTACTACTTTTGAGGACGAGCCTTTCACCTATGACAACGGGGAACCGCTGTATAACGCAGACCGGCAGTATCACGGCACAGTCACCATGCGTCAGGCTATTGTCCATTCCTATAACATTCCTGCGGTAAAATGCATGATCGAGATCACTCCGGAATTGGGTATGGAATATCTGAAGAAATTCGGATTCACCACACTGATCACGGAACCGACAGAGATCAACGGCGGTATTTATGACGATCTTAATGCTTCAACTGCCATCGGCGGTATCACCCAGGGTGTAAATAATCTGGAACTGACTGCCGCTTATGCGGCGATCGCCAATAACGGCACCTATATCAAACCGGTGTTTTATACCAAGATCCTGGATGCTGACGGCAATGTTGTGATCGACAACACCCCGGAAAAAACCACTGTGATCAAACCCAGCACCGCATATCTTCTTACCAATGTGATGGAAGACGTTATTAAGGAGGGTACCGGTACAAGAGTACAGTTCAGCGGTATGCATCTTGCCGGTAAGACAGGTACCACAGATAATTACCGGGATCTCTGGTTCTGCGGTTTCACTCCGTACTATACCTGTTCTGTATGGGCAGGTTATGATGACAATACGGTGCTTCCACAGGGAACCTACCGGACTTATCAACAGACCCTTTGGAGAAATATCATGCAGAGGATCCATCAAGATCTTCCGGATACAGATTTTAAAATGCCTTCTACCGTCCAGGAAGCATCCATCTGCACGAGAACCGGTCTTTTGGCCACTAATGGCTGCAGTTCTGTAACGGAATTGTTTGATACCGAACAGATTCCAACCCAGTTTTGTTCCGGCCATTACGCATACAGTAATAATAACCGTAATTATGATTATAGCAATGACTACAGCAATGACTACAGTTATGACTACTCCCAGGATTCCGGCACGGACAGTTCAGAGAATTATGAAACTGTCATAGAAGAACCTGCCCCGGAGAATCCGGTGGAAATTCCCGAGGAAACCCAGCCGGAAGTATCCGCACCTTCAGGAGGCACAGAAACTCCTCCTGAGGAATCCGCACCTTCAGAAGGCACAGAGACTCCCCCTGAGGAATCCGCACCTTCAGAAGGCACAGAGGCTCCTCCCGAGGAATCCGCACCTTCAGATACAGGAGGAGAAGTTACAGAGTAAAAGATAAAGCAAAGGAGCAGAAATTCTGTCTACCTATTTGGTATTCTCGGATTTCTGCTCCTTTATTTTATTCCTTCCTGAAAAACATCCCCTGTTTTTCCGGTTTCTTACTGGCTCAATATAAGCTTTGCCGCTCCGCATACGCCGGCGTCATTTCCCAAAGTCGCCAGACGGATAGGAGTTTCCTTACATGGGGTAAAAGCATAGCTCCGATAATATTTCTCCACACAATCGATCAGAGGCTGTCCGGCTCTTGAAACCCCGCCGCCCAGGACGATCACATCCGGGTCTGTCACACAAGTAAACGCCGCCAGGGCTCTTCCCAGATACTCGGAGAATTCTTCCACAACCTGAATGGCCATCGGATCTCCCTCTTTATAGGCGTCAAACACATTCTTGGCATTTACCTTAGAAAATTGGCGTAAAACTGAAGGCTCATCAGAAGCCTCCATAGCTTTTCTTGCCAGTCTGGCAATACCTGTGGCAGATGCATACTGCTCCAGACATCCTTTATTTCCACAGTTGCATACCGCTTCCTCCCTGGGATTTACCGGCGCATGTCCGATCTCTCCTCCTGCGCCGTGGGCGCCGGTAACAATCTTCTCATTAATGATGATCCCGCCGCCTACGCCGGTTCCCAAAGTAACCATGATCAGATTTCTGGC
>CALWSM010000082.1 GCA_944384185.1 uncultured Blautia sp.
TAAAATAAGTGTTGACTTAAGGCCGTCCTTAATATATACTGGTGCAGGTATCACGAATGAAGAAGAAGGAGAAAAAGTATGAAGGATTATAACAAAAGTTCTTTAAAAGCACTTGGCGTTATCATGATCATCTTTGCCGTTATCTATGGTTTAGTAGGGACCCTGGCTCTGGCCGGCGTGATCACAGGCGCCCTTCCGGGACACGAGAATGAAGAGATCATCATCGTAGCCCTTGGATATGCAGTAGCTCTTCTTGCATTGATCTGCGGAATCGTATGTGTTGCCGGCAATGCAGGGGCTTCTAAGGCATTTGGTATTCTTTTTGCCGTGCTGGGACTTGGCGCACTGATCTATCAGCAGCTTACCAACGGTACTTTCAGTATCTTTGACTGCCTGGCAATGTGCTTCGGCGTTGCGATCGCTGCAATCGCCTCTAAAATCGAGGAATAAAACAAGATAAAAACTGGAAAGTACTGCTCCTGGGAGAAAGACTTTCCAGTTTTTTTCATGGAAAATACTTTTCAAAAGCAAATGTACCAGAGCGGGGACTGAAAAGTACAAAAGGAGATAAAGGAATGAAGTTATTTGCAACACTCAGAAACTATAAACCGGAATATCTGCCTAAAGATATTTTTTCGGGAATTATCATTGCCGCAGTGTCCATCCCCATTGCTATGGGATATGCCCAGATCGCCGGACTGCCTGCGGTATACGGGCTTTACGGCTCTGTGTTCCCGATCCTCTTTTTTGCGCTGTTTTCCACCTCCAGACAGTTTGTCTTCGGCGTGGATGCAACGCCGGCAGCTATCGTAGGCGGTGCGATCGCCGCCCATGGATTTGCTCCGGAGTCCGGACAGGCTATGCTCTATATTCCCATGGTCGCTTTATTTGCAGGCCTCTGGCTGCTTCTTTTTTATTTTCTCCGGGCAGATAAGATCGTAGATTTTATATCCACGCCGGTGATGGGCGGCTTCATCAGCGGTATTGCCGTTACGATCATCCTGATGCAGATCCCAAAGCTGATGGGAAGTCCTGCCGGCAGCGGAGAACTCCTGGAATTGTCAAAGCATATCTGGGAGTCCTCCAGGAATATAAACTGGCTTTCCCTGGGGATGGGGGTAAGCGCTCTTCTGCTTCTGATTCTGGGCAAACAGTTTATGCCTAAATTTCCCATGGCCATCCTGATCATGGTACTTGGCGTAATGGCCACGGCCTTTTTTCATGTAAATGAATATGGCGTTGTCCTTCTGGCTGCAGTAGATCCGGGAATGCCTCATCTCTTTATCCCCCAGTTTCAGCAGGTTGACCTGACTCATGCAGCCGGCCGGGGATTGATGGTGGCTGTAGTCGTCATGGCAGAGACCCTGCTGGCCGAAAATAATTTTGCCTCCAAAAACGGCTATAAATTAAACATCCGGCAGGAAATCCTTGCCTGTGCGGCAGGAAATCTCGCAGCGGCGGCAGTGGGCTGCTGTCCGGCCAACGGAAGTATCTCCAGGACGTCCATGAACGAACAGTATGGCGGAAAAACCCAGGGAGTTTCTATCGTGGCCGCCATAGTAATGGCCGGAATTCTTTTAGGCGCCACCGGATTTATCGGGTATCTTCCAGTTCCGGTACTGACGGCAATCGTGATCTCTGCACTTTTAAATATTGTGGAAACCCATCTTGCCCTGCGGCTTTTTAAAGTCAGCAAACCGGAATTTTATATTTTTCTCGCAGCGGGGATCGGCGTTCTGTGTCTGGGCACCATATATGGGGTATCTATCGGTATTATCCTTTCCTTTGTGGCAATGATCCTGAAGGCCACGAATCCGCCCAGAGCCCTTATGGGAATGGTCCCGGGGAAATCCGATTACTATGATCTGAACAAGAACCGGTTCGCCTACCCGATAAAAGGAGTCATATTATATCGCTTCAGTGAAGATATGTTTTTTGCCAATATTAAAATTCTGCAAAACGATATCCAACAGGCGGTACAGGAGGACACAAAGGCAGTGATCGTGGATTCTGAAGCTGTGAACAGCATTGATTTTACCGCAGCCGACGCTATTGCCCTTTTGGCGGACAGTTTAGAAAAAAGAGGGATCCGGTTCTATATGACCGGACATACAGACAAGATCAACCGGCAGATGCGGGAACTGGGTATCGGACATCTGATCGATAAGGGCCGGGTAAGACGAACGGTTCTTTCAGCGCTGAAAGATGCCGGCGTGGAGATTCCCTGTATCCTTGATATCCCAGAGGAAGACTGCGGCCGTCTGAAACGGCTGGGAAATAGGGCCTTTCCCCATGGCGAGGAATACACCCTGGAAGAATTTATCTGGGCCTTTGGAGAAGATGCAGAGCAGGAGATCCAGAAAAGAGCAGACCATGTGCTCGGACAGATCCATACTGTTGAGGATATATGTACTCTTGCAGAGCAGGGCGTGGATCAATTAGTAGACGCCTGGGGATTCCTGGGAGAACTGGACGAGGATCTGCTTTTACGCACTATGGAACGACAGCTGAAGAATGGAGCAGAAAAAAACCATAAAGAAAAAGACAGGCTTTGTCAGGCGATTTCCCAGCGGCGGGAAAAGCTTCGGAAAAAGCTCTTCCAGGAGCACCCGGAGATGACAGAATATCTGGAAGAAAGCAGAAGCCACAGAATCGCCGGAAAATATACGTCTTAAAAGAAAAAAACAGGTTGCCCACACGGAAACGGGGAAAACCTCCCGAGCTTCCGTGATGGGCAGCCTGTTTCATTTGTTATGATCTTGTGCCTCAGGAATTATCCGGCAATGCGTCTGAGCCTCTCTCCGGCTCCAGAAGCGCTGTCTCTTCAATGCTGGTAACGCCTTTTCCTGCGTTGGGGTGGATCTGGGAATACACGGCGTCTGCGGCAAAGGCCACCATCAGTACAGAGCAGACCGCCATGACCCGTTTCTCGTTTACTTTCAAAAGAAGATTATCAATGATCGGCGCAAGTACATAGGTGATGGCCAGACCTCCCACGCCAAAGACCAGCAGCCCCTCTGCGCAGATCCTCCCGTTCAGGTTCAGAAAATATCCGCTGTAATCCCACCACTTTGTCCCTCCTGTAGCAAGCTCCATAACCAAAGAGGTCATATATTCCAGGAAACCGCAAAGCACTATGGTAGCGGCAAAAAGCAGAGCAGGGTTCTTTCTGAGGCGATTGAGGAGCAGCAGGATCAATATAGCTCCGGTACCGTAAATCGGAAGCCACGGGCCATGAAGGGCTCCCCGGTTCACAAATTCTCCGTTGGTGACCAGATGCATTCCCACTTCCCACAGCCAGCCAAAAAGCGACATGCTCAGGAAAACTGTGATCAAAGACCAGACCGAGTAATGCCGCATATAGTTCAGCGACTGCACCAGCATACGGCGCTCCTCTTCCGGAATGGGATAAAGACGGACCGGATACGCTTCTCCCTGAACGTCATCGATCATTTCGTGAATACGCACATATTCTGCCTGGTATTGTTCATAGGCCCGGTCCTGCTGGCGGCGTAAAAGGAGCAGTCCAAAATTATCTGCCAGAAATCCCCGCCATCCCGTGAGTTTTTTCTGTTTTTCCTTCGGCCCCTGCATAACCTGTATTACGTCCGGATATTTACTTCGGATAAGAGAAGCATCGGCTTTTTCATATAGATAGGTATCATGAAGGAGCTCTGCCCCAGGCAGGTTCCCCTCCAGCGCTTCTGCCCGAAGCTGTGCGTAGTATCTGGTAAAACAGGAAATCTTATAAGGATTGGTATAAAAGACATTCAATATCCCCAAAGTGAACAGTCCCAGGATCTGCCACCCTACAAAGCTCAGTTCGAAGACAAAGCATTCCCATTTGTGGCCCTGCATCATTTTCCGTGAAAGGGTGATCGCCTGTCTGGCTGATATATCGGGATTCTCCGCTGCGATATAGGGCACAAGATAATACGAATAGCGCTTTATGACCGCACCGACTACGGTCAGACTCCACAAAGAATAAAAAATGTATTTTACCAGCATAATCCATGAAGCCTTCAGCCACTTTTTTATCCGCAACAGGAACGTGAACCGCTGGGAGGTTACCCGGTCATAAACCATCCCCTCCAGAAAGACCCGGCGGACAACCACCGGGAATACGTTGATAACCAAAGACCAGAAAGCAAAAGCCCCAAAAGCCCCCAGCAAGATGAGCATCATAATACCCAGGTTATCCGATCCGGTAATCGATGCAAAAGCCGCCGCCAGGGTCACCAGGATAGAGCCGGAGCTAAGCTGGTTCACCACGCCGGACAATACGCCCCGGGTACGTCCCAAGGATGGGTTTCCTGTCTTGGCTTCCCGGATCTCTTCTTCCTCGATCTCCTGGGCTTCCTCACGCCCGGCTTCTGTGTCATTCTCAATCATCGTGCGCAATACGTCTTCCCAGGAGGCTCTTCCAACCGTAGTCTTAATTTCCGAGGAAAAATCCCCCTGAAGGTTATCTTCAAAACGCTGCACCTCCGCTTCACTTTTCTGGGCGAAAAGGAAGTCTAAAGAGCCGGTAAATTCAGATCCAAGAAAGGCGGCGATCAGGCAGGCTGCAACAAATATCTTGTAATGTTTTTTCAGGGAACGCTTTCCCTGTTCTTTTATGGTTTTTCTCGTATCCATAATCCTCTCCTTCTTATGATTATTTAAACTAAGTATATAATAATTACAACCCTTGTCAACATGACTTGTTGTTTTCATTACTATTTGCCATACTTCTCTTGTTTTGCCCCATTCTTTCCCTCTGTTTCCAGATACTAAAAAAGCCCTTAAACACCGGACCCCCGGCATTTAAAGGCTTTTCTTCATTCACTCATATCTGACCAGATCAATTAGTCCTGGACATAAGGCATGATCGCCATATGTCTTGCTCTCTTGATCTCTACAGTAAGCGCTCTCTGATGCTTTGCACAGTTTCCTGTGATCCTTCTGGGGAGGATCTTTCCTCTCTCAGATACGTATCTTTTTAATTTATTTGCATCCTTATAGCTGATCTCGTTGTTTTCCTGTCCGCAGAATACACAAACTTTTTTTCTTCTGCGTCCTCCTCTTCTCTTCATTGGAGAATCCGGTCTGTTACCTTTTTCGTAAGCCATGGTTTTTACCTCCTATCAATCTGCGCTGTCCTTTTAGCTGAAGGGCAGCTCCTCGTCAATTCCATCGGGAATATTCATGAATCCGTCTGCTGATGCAGCGCTGGGAGCAGGCGCCTCGGAAGGTGCTGGCGCTCCCATGGAGCTCCGGCCCATATGGCTGTCGCTTGCAGCCTTGCTCTCCGCAAATTCCTGTTCCTCCACTACTACATCTGTGGTATAGACCTTCATACCGTCCCGGTTGGTATAGCTTCCGGTCTGGATACGGCCTGTGACTACGATCTTAATTCCCTGGCGGAAATATTTCTCTGCAAATTCTGCCTGTCTGCCGAATGCTACGCAGCCGATAAAATCCGCTGTAGCGTCTCCGTCTCTCTTAAAGCGGCGGTCAACAGCCAGTGTATATCTTGCAACTGCAGTTGCGTTTTCTCCTGCGGAATATCTCACCTCAGGATCTCTTGTCAAACGACCCATTAAAATTACCTTATTCATATAATCACCTCATATAAAATTCAAACATACGTTATTCAGAATCAGTAATTTTAAATGGATTCTGATATGCGGTCTGCGGATTACGCTTCTTTTTTCACAACTAAATATCTCAGCACATTATCCATAATGCGGACATGACGCTCGATCTCAGCCGGCGCTGTAGGATCAGCCTCAAACTGGATGAAGTAGTAATATCCCTCGCGCATTTTCTGGATCTCGTAGGCTAATCTCTTCTTGCCCCATTCTTCAACTTCTGTGATGTTTCCGTTGTAGCGGGTGATATAGCCTTTTGCCTTTTCTACTACTGCCGCACGAGCTTCATCTTCCAGCTTCGCATTAACAACTAATGCTAATTCGTATTTGTTCATGCTTGTTGTACCTCCTTTTGGTCTTTTGGCCCCCTGAACTTCTCAGGGAACAAGGATTGCAGAAAGTGTCGGGAAACACATTTCTGTCCTGAAATAATATATCACGGTTGTTTATTCTAACATAGGACCGGAAGATATTCAAGCCTTTTTTTTCAATTCCCTGGTACTTTTTTCCACAGCCTTTCTGGCGATCATGATCTGATGGCCGCAGCCGGTACATTTCAGCCGGAAATCCGCTCCCACTCTCAGGATCTCCCATTCGCTGCTTCCGCAGGGATGCTGTTTTTTTAATCTGACAATGTCTCCTACCTCATAATCAAACTTCATCACTTTTCCTATCACTCCTGTATCTGTGCAAATACTTCTCCGATGGGCCTGCTGATCACCAGCTGCGCCATACTGTCTCTTGGCGTTGGGTCCCGGTTTATCACTACCAGATAGCTGCCCCTGAAATAATCGATGAGGGAGGCGGCCGGATAGACGGAAAGGGATGTACCGCCGATGATCATGACCTCCGCCTGGGCAATGGCGCTGACAGCTTCCCGGAGCACCTGAGAATCCAGGGCTTCCTCATAGAGGACCACATCCGGCTTGATGATCCCTCCGCATTTCGGACACCTTGGCACTCCCCGGGTGCTTTTGATATATTCCAGATCATAAAAAGCGCCGCATTTTGTACAGTGATTCCGATAAACACTGCCGTGAAGCTCCAGAACCTTTCTGCTTCCTGCCATCTGGTGCAGATTATCAATGTTCTGGGTGATCACTGCTTTCAGCTTTCCTGTTCTCTCCAGGGCCGCCAGCTTTTTATGCGCCGGATTCGGCTGGGCCTCACAGAGCATTTTCGCCCGGTAGAAACGGTAAAATTCCTCCGGATTCTTCACGAAAAAGCTGTGGCTTAAGATCACCTCCGGAGGATAGTCCCATTGCTGGTGATACAGGCCGTCCACACTGCGGAAATCCGGTATCCCGCTCTCCGTAGAGACTCCTGCGCCTCCGAAAAACACAATATTGCCGCTTTCTGAAATGATTTTCTGCAGTTCCTCTACAGGGTCTTTTCCCATAACCATCCCTCCTGCTCTTTAACTTCTTACAAAACATTAATATTCCCCTTCTCTTCTCGCCTGCACCACAAAACGGGTGGCGTCGTTCCCGGTACAGGTAGAAAGGGTAATCACCTTGTCCTCTTTGGTAACGTCCACTCCGAAATCCACCAGAGACTGGGCTTTCATATTGTCCAGATACTGCTGGAACTGGTCGTCCGGAGCAGTAAACAAGGTGTATACCTCTCCTGCAGCATCCACCACATGGCTGGAGAAAATCTCGTACCGGTAGTTTTTCTCCGGCATACAGATCCATATATACCGTCCCGGCAGAGACTCCTGGCTCTGAAAGTATTTCCTGAGCAGCCCGAACATAGAACCGTTTTTCATATTATGGCCGTAAATAATGGTATTACAGTCCTGAAAATCACTGCTGTTGGTATATTCTACAAAGATCGATCCTGCAAAATTATAATTTTTCTCAAAAGTATGGTGGAGATAATACTCGTTGTCAGTCCCCTTTACCACCGGATAACTGATTTCGGTCCCTTCGATCTGGATCCAGGCAATGATGTCCGGATTAATAACTTTCAAGCTCTTCCAGTCCACCTCCGGGGGCACAGGGGCCTCCTCTTCCTCTCCCTGCTGCGTCTCGTCCTTGGGTTCTTCCCGGACATACTCACGGATACGGTCATATTCCTGAGTTCCAGCCCGGTATTCCAGGAATATCTTTCCCAGCTGTACCGCCGAAAACACAAATACACAGGCGGCAATAACCAGTATGATATACCGCAAAATATCTCCTGCTGTCTTCTTTTTTTTCTTACCTCTGCTCATGTTCTGCTCCTGCCTGTTTAATACATGTTTGCATAAAATTTCCCGTAATCCTCGGAAACGATACTGCTGCTGGGCACCAGCCGGCATGCATAGTCCTCAGCGTCCACAACTGCTCCCTCCGGAAATACCACATTCTTATATACGGAACAATAGGCCGGATACTCTGGCGCAGGATTTTTCTCCAGCATGATCCCAAAGGAATAATACAATTGCTCATTCTCATTATATGGATTTGTATAAGGAATTTCGTAAGTCACATAGCCAAATTCCTCTCCTACCGCCTGAATATCATAGGTTCCTGCCGGAAAATCCCTTCCTGCCGTCATAGTGCCGCTGACATCTATCGTCTCCGTAACCGGATTGGCAGTCCGCTCCTCCAGATCCTGAGTCTGGGCATTCTCTGATACAAAAGATACCGGGTTCATCCCATCCACGCAGACCAGTGTTCCTGCAAACAGGGGGATCCCTTCTGCCCGTTCGATCTCATATTCTTCTGTCCCGAAAGATTCCCGCCTGTAAATGGAATGGGTACTGTCATAGACTTCAAAGCTGCTCCCCTCTGAGCCTGTCACCGCATATTCCCCCTCCGGTATGTCGGTTCCTACCATATACATTCCTGCCGGAAGCTGACTGTCCCAGTGTTCTCCCTGAGCCGGAAGCTGTTCCTGTATCTCATCATACTCATAGTTATAACTTACTGTAGTTCCATCTCCCTCCATAGTCTCCCGGGTGATACGAAACACCGACAGGCCTGTCGTCGCTAATACGAGCACCAGGATGATAACAGCCACCAGAATCATTGCCCTGGAGGTTCCCTGATAACGCCTGCTCCCTGACTGCTGCTGGAAGAGCGTGGTCCCGATCTGCTGTCTGAAAGTTTTGGCTCCAGCTCCGGTCTTTGGAGCTGTCCCTGTACTCTGCCCGGGACTTTCTGCTTTTGCTTTCCCGGTATGTCGGTTTTTATTCAGCACCGGCTGCTGATAGCTTTTGATTCCTTCCTCTGTATGAACATGGCTCATAGACTCCATGGAGACATGGTCATACTTTGACCGGTTCAGGCGATCCTGATACATGGCATCTGTCTTTTTATTATTCATGCCGCATTCTGTGCAGATCCCATCTTTCAGTTTTCCGCCGCAAAGACTGCAGGTATACTTCATAGCGCCCCTCCTTTTTCCCATTTATCCCATTTTAACATATTTTTTCAGGAACTACACCTGGAACTCTGCAAAAAAATAAGCCAATGACCCATTCCTGTCACCGGCTTGTTCCTGCTTAGAATAGCGGGAGTAGGATTTGAACCTACGACCTTTGGGTTATGAGCCCAACGAGCTTCCAGACTGCTCCACCCCGCGTCAGTTATTTCTTATTAATATTAGTATAGTCCCCGGGAAGTGCTTTGTCAAGCCTGTGACAGTTTTTCTTGTTCCGGCCAAGCATCTGTGTTATCTTTATCCTATGAATATGGAGGCGCCTTCTGGAGCATATGGCATGGCGCTTCCCAAAAAGGAGTGCGTTATGGACCAGACTTCTAAATTAAAAGAACAAAAAGATCATGGAACTTCTGTATTTCCCTGCGGATTATATGAAATTTTTGACGATGCTCCCTGGGACGGCGTAAAGCATCACTGGCACGACGAGATCGAGATCCTCTATTTTATGAAGGGCCGCTTTCGGGTGACCATTAATATGGAAAGCTTTTCCATTGACCGGGAATGCTTTTTCTTTGTAAATCCGGGAGAGATCCATTCGGTAGAAGCTTACACCCCCGCTGTAGAATCCGCCGTTGTATTTCATCCCTGTATTCTGAATTTTGAGCACTATGATCTGGCCCAGACCCAGCTGCTCCAGCCTTTGACAAAAGGGGCCATCCAGCTCCCCCGTTTCCTGGACGTTACCCATCCGGCGTTCTCCAGGGTGAAAAAGGAATATCTGGACATCCTGAATGTCTTCCATCAGACAGGCTTCTTTCTCTCCAGAGAATATGAAACCGTCACCGAAGA
>CALWSM010000083.1 GCA_944384185.1 uncultured Blautia sp.
CATACAAATGATCTGATTCGGGAAACAGCAGAGTATCTTACAAAACGGCAAGGGGAGTATACCGTCGAAGATTATCTGAAACTGCCGGAAGATATGGCGGCAGAATTGATCGATGGGACGCTGATTTTTTCAGAAGCTCCGGATTTCACACATCAGGAGCTTGTGGCAGAGTTGATCTTTGAGTTTAAAGTCTATATCCGAAAAAAGGGAGGCCCATGCCGTATCCTTTCCTCACCCTTGGATGTGCAGTTAGATTGTGATGATAAAACTATGGTCCAGCCGGACATTGTCCTGATCTGCCGTGAGGACAGAATTACCCGGAGGGGGATATACGGTGCGCCGGATTTTTGTATTGAAGTGGTTTCGGATTCCAGCCGGAAGAGGGATTATGGAATTAAGGTTCAGAAATATATGAACGCAGGAGTGAGGGAATACTGGATCATAGACACAAAAAGGCAAAAAATAGTATGCTACTGGTTTGCAGGAAAAGATGGGCCGGACATAGCCGTGTATACTTTTCAGGATCTGGTTCCTGTGGGTGTTTTTGAAGGCGGTCTGAAGATCAGCTTCCCTGAGATCGCCAAAAGATTGTGGGTGAACAATGAAATAAGCAAAGGAAAAGGGATTTTTTAACGGAGGACTCAAAAATGTGGGATGAAAAATTAGTGGAACCCATACAGGTGAAAGATCCGGCGGATTTTCCAAGAGCAGAGGAAGCGCCGGAAGGGTGTATTGTCCTGGAAGATCTCAAGGATGAGTTTGGTTACCAGGTAGATTTTCATGAAGTGGTTTATGTAAAGAGAAGGATGGGGGATGGAAAAGAAAAAGAACTTTCTCTGCATATCTATCAGCCCCATGATCCGGAAGATGAAGAAAGAAAATGGCCGATCGTAGTCTTTATACAGGGTTCTGCTTTTCATAAACAAAATTTATTCGTCCATTTCGGAGAGCTTGTCCGTCTTGCGGAAAAAGGATATGTGGTAGCGGCGGCAGAATACCGGCCCAGTGAGGAGGCGCCTTTCCCGGCTCAGATGCAGGACTGCAAAACCGCAGTACGGTATATGAAAAAATATGCCGGGCATTATCACGGGGATCCTGAACGGGTAGCTCTTTGGGGAGATTCTTCCGGCGGGCATACCGTGCTGATGGCGGGATTTACCGGAGACAGAGAGCCTGATACGGATGTGTACCGGGAATATTCCGCAGAAGTTAAGTGTATCATTGACTGGTACGGCCCTACAGAATTTTCTAAGATGAATTGTTATCCAAGCTCTCAGGATCATTGTTCTCCAGACAGCCCGGAGGGATATGAGATCGGAAGAAAAAATGTTCTGGAAAATCCGGATCTTGTAAAAGAGACAGTTCCTATGAACTATTTGTCAAAAGAAATTGCCTCGCCGCCTCTGATGATCGTTCATGGGGGAAGAGACATGCTGGTGCCTTTTAACCAGAGCTGCAGGCTCTACAACAGGATGAAGGAACTGGGAAAGAAGGTTGTCTTTTATAAATTAAAAGATGCAAATCATGGGATTCTGGGATTCCGCTGTGAAAAGGCGCTGGAGTTAGTGGATCAGTTTCTGAAAGAATGGTTATGAGCATGAAAAAATTGACATGGGGACAGGAGAAAGTGTATGATCTGGGTGGAAGAGATGGTATATGGAAATGATAAATAAATTTGAACCTGAATGGTATACGATACCGGAATTCGCAAGATCGATCCCCATAAACCCCTATCACAAGGAAGGGGAGCCTGGGTTAGAAACGGGATCCGGGCTAAAAAATATTCATGTGCTGGTGCGGGGAGAAGTCTGTATCGAAGATAAAAAGAATAGCCAGATCATACTGCGGATAACGGCGGATGATTATTATAAAGTCTGGGTGAATGGAAGCTTTGCAGGACAGGGACCGGCGCCTGCATATCCGGAGGCTTATTATTATAATCAAATAGATATTACGTCTATGATCAGGCCGGGGAAAAATCTGATAGCTGTCCATATATATTATCAGGGATTGCAGAACCGTGTGTGGAACAGCGGCGACGGACGTTTTGCTCTGGCTGGAGATATAGGGGTTATCAGAGAGCAAAGTGAAAAGATCCTGAAACCCCTATGGAAATACAAAAGGTCTTATGCATATTCCGGTGAGGTCACAGGATATGATACACAGTTCCTTGAAAATTTCGACAGCAGATTATGGGAGGAAACATGGAAGGAGGCAGAGGAAGAGAGCTTAAAAGAACCATGGCCGTATATGGTAAAAGCAGAGTGGGCTGATTATCAACTGCGTCTCCAGCCCTCAAAAATGCTGGAGGTATACGAGATCAGCCCTTTGCGGATAGAAAGAAGAGAAAAGAACGTCTGGTTTATAGATGCAGGCCGGGAAATTGCAGGCGGCCTGGTAATTAAGGCCAGAGGCAGACCGGGACAGAAAATGATCGTCCGGTGCGGAGAGGAACTGAAAGAAGATGGAAGCGTCCGTTATGAAATGCGGTGTGGCTGTAAATACGAGGAAATATGGACATTGGATGATGGCGTCTGCAAATTAGAGCCATATGATTATAAGGGATTCCGTTATTGCTGCCTTCAGGGAGAGGAAGGAATAGAACTTCTTGATGTCAAGATAAGTATACGCCATTATCCTTTTGACGATACGCTTTGCACGATACAGACAGAGGATGAGAGGCTGAAACAAATATTTGAACTGTGCAAAAATACAATAAAATACGGAACACAGGAAGCTTATCTGGATTGTCCTACCAGGGAAAAAGGCCAGTATCTTGGCGATGCATTGATTTCTGCGAGGGCGCATATCTGGCTGAGCGGTTCCGTTGAAATGCTGAGAAAATGTATCAGTCAGTTTGCACAGACGGCAGCGATCTGCCCAGGCCTGATGGCTGTGGCTCCCGGGTCT
Source organism: uncultured Blautia sp. (assembly GCA_944384185.1). GTDB lineage: Bacteria > Bacillota > Clostridia > Lachnospirales > Lachnospiraceae > Blautia. Next base: position 2,911 of record CALWSM010000083.1, read on the forward strand.
TACATGCAGGAGATTGCGGACTTTTCGCTGCTATATGGAGAATTCCTGCTGATGGATTATCAGTTCACAGGGGATAAAGAATATCTTGCAGAATATTATCCGGCGGCAAAGGGCGTTGTTTCTTATTTTCGTAAGTTTGAAAAGGAAAATGGACTGCTGTATCAAGTGGGGGAAAAATGGAATCTGGTGGATTGGCCGGAAAATCTGCGGGATCATTACGACTTTATCCTGAGCCGCCCGGTGGTCGAACCAGGTTATCATAACGTTGTGAACGCTTTATATGCAGGCTCCGTAAAAACCCTGGCACAGATCGAAAGGATTTTAGGATATCCTCCTTCCTGCAGTTGGGAAAATCTGAAAAATGCATATGTGGAAATGTTTTACCGGCCGGAGAAAAAGCTGTTTGCAGATAGTGCTTACAGTGACCATACGGCGGTCCATTCTAATCTTTATCCGCTGTATTTCGGATTTGTCCCAGACGAAGCAATAGAAAACGTGGTAAGCTTTCTGCGAAAAAAAGGGCTTTGCTGCGGTGTGATGACCAGCTATTTCCTGCTGAAGGGCTTAGGAAGGGCAGGATACTATGAAGATATGTATGCGCTGCTGGTCAATGACAGCGAACATGGCTGGATGAATATGATACGGGAGGGCGCAACCACCTGTCTGGAAGCGTGGGGAAAGGACCAGAAATGGAATACCAGTTTTTGCCATCCCTGGGGAACGGCCCCGATCAGTATCATTATTGAAGAACTATGCGGAATAGTTTTAGACAGAAAAGAAGAGGACGGTTATCGTCAGGAACCCCATCTGCCGCCCTCTGGGAAAAAATGTGAAATATATATAAGATGGCTGATGGATAAAAATTGTAGAGACAGAAAGGGAAAAAATTATGTTATATCCGATTTTAAATGATGCCAGAGCGCTGATCGACTTATCAGGACTTTGGAAATTTCAGATGGACAACGGACATGGATTTCAGGAGAACTGGATGGCAGAGCCGCTGCCGGATCCGGAATGGATGGCAGTTCCGGCTTCCTATAATGACCAGAAGGAAAATGTGAAGTACAGAGATCATTATGGATGGGTCTTCTATCAGAAAGAAATCGAGATCCCAGGTACAATGCTCTCACAGAGAATTGTACTGCGCTTTGGCTCTGTAACACAGAAAGCAAAAGTCTATTTGAATGGAAAACTGATTTGCGAGCATGTAGGCGGATTTTTGCCTTTTGAGGCCGAGATCACAAATGCGCTGATAAAGGGGAAAAATATCCTTTGTGTGGCAGTAGATAATAAAGTGAACCATTCTACTTTGCCTGTAGGAAAGGAATCCGGATCTGCATTTTTTGGAAGTGATCTTCCGGATATTGAGAGTGTGCGGAGGATGGAGCATAAACCTGCCAACCTTCCTAATTTTGATTTCTTTAATTACGCAGGGATCCATCGTCCGGTAAAAATCTATACTACGCCCCAATCCTATATCAAAGATATTTCAATTGTCACAGACCTGGAGGAAAAGGACGGTATTGTTCAATATGCTGTGGAATGTACCGGAAATGAAAAAATAGAGATCAGGATTCTGGATCCACAGGGACAGGCGGTGGCCGAGACAGAAGAAAAAAGCGGCAGTCTGCGTATCCCGAATGCCGAACTGTGGGAACCTGGGCATCCCCGGTTATATACGGCTGATATCCGGTACGGTGAAGATCATTATACGCAGAAATTCGGCATCCGGACGGTGAAGGTTGCGGGAGATAAGTTTTTGATCAACGGTAAACCTTTCTATTTTAAAGGGTTTGGAAAACATGAGGACAGTGCGTTTCATGGACGGGGATTAGACGAAGTATTGAATGTAAAAGATGTTTCCATTATCCACTGGCTGCATGCAAATTCCTTCCGTACTTCCCACTACCCGTATTCGGAAGAAATGATGAATCTATGTGATGAAGAAGGTATTGTTGTGATCGACGAGGTTCCGGCTGTGGGATTAAGCGTTGATACTTATGAAAAGGATCCTATTGGTTTCGGAAAATATAATGGGGAGCATCATAAAGAAGTAATCCGGGATCTGATAGAAAGAGATAAAAATCATCCCTGCGTAGTGATGTGGTCGATCGCAAATGAGCCGAATACAGAGGCGCAGCCCAAGGCGGCCTATGACTATTTCAAACCTCTGTATGATCTGGCCCATAAGTGTGATCCCCAGAACCGTCCGGTGACTCTTGTTATCTGCCAGAATGATTATGTCAAAGATATCACGGCTCCCGCTATGGATGTGGTCTGCATGAACCGCTATTATGGATGGTATTTGTACGGAGGAGACCTTGAAATGGCCAAAAAGGCTTTTGCTCTGGAAATGGAATATTGGAAAAAAACAGGTAAACCAGTAATGCTCACAGAATACGGAGCGGATACCGTAGCAGGGCTTCACAGCATAGTTCCCGGCATGTTTTCTGAAGAATACCAGATGGAATACTATAAAGCTATGAATGAGGTATTGGACGAATGCCCCTTTGTGGTAGGAGAGCAGCTTTGGAATTTTGCCGATTTTGCTACAATCCAGGGCCTGATGCGTGTAGACGGCAATAAAAAGGGAATTCTTACCAGAGACAGAAAACCGAAAATGGCAGCCCATTATTGCAGGAATCGTTGGAAAGAGATTCCGGATTTCGATTATAAAAAGTCATAGACGTTTTCCGTGCACTTATGTTAGAATGAAAAGGAATTTACCAAAGAGAAAACGAAACGGAAAAGTTTTAAGATGCAGGAGGTCGCAGGTATGGAACAGTACAAGCAGGAATTTATCGAATTTATGGTGGACTGCAATGTCTTGAAATTCGGAGAGTTTACCTTAAAGAGCGGAAGAAAGTCTCCTTTCTTTATGAATGCAGGAGCTTATGTCACAGGCTCTCAGTTAAAGCGCCTGGGGGAATATTACGCAAAGGCTATCCATGACAGGTATGGGGATGATTTCGACGTGCTCTTCGGCCCGGCATACAAAGGAATCCCTATCAGCGTGGTGACGGCCATCGCCTACAGTGAGCTATACGGAAAGGAGATCCGCTACTGCTCTGACAGAAAGGAAGAAAAGGATCACGGCGCAGATAAAGGAAGCTTCCTTGGAAGCAAGCTCCAGGACGGCGACCGGGTGGTTATGATCGAAGATGTGACCACTTCCGGAAAATCTATGGAAGAAACAGTTCCCAAGGTAAGAGGAGCCGCCGACGTGGAGATCGTAGGCCTGATGGTATCCCTGGACCGTATGGAAGTGGGAAAAGGCGGAGAAAAATGCGCACTTGAGGAAGTGAAAGAGCTTTACGGATTCGAGACTAACGCTATCGTTACCATGGGAGAAGTTGTGGAGCATTTATACAACAAAGAGTATAAAGGAAAAGTAATGATAGACGACGAGCTGAAAGAAGCTATCGACGCATATTATGAGCAGTACGGAGTAAAGAAATAAGAGAGATCATTTAGGGAAGTGTTAGATTATGAATGAAAAGGTTTATAAGACCATGATCCGCTGCGGAGCGGGGAATATCGCTTTAGGGATCATTGTACTGGTAAGCGGCGTTTCTGCCGGAATTTTAGTGCTGATAAACGGAGTTAAACTGCTGAAACGAAAATCAGAGATCACATTTTAATATCCCGGGCTGTCCCGTATTCCAGAGCCTTAGAAAGATTCTGTATACGGGGCGGCCTGCTTTGCGCTGAAAGATGGGATCCGCCTTTAAGGCGGGTCTTAAATATAGATAAAAGAGGTTAGAAAATTGAACAGAGGGACTAAGAAGAAAATAAAGACAGCAGGGGCAGTTTTGTTTGTGCTGTATATTTTTGCATTGATATATTTTCTCTTTTTTGCGGACAGATATGGCCAGATGGCTTTTTCCCAGAGAGAGTATCACTATAATCTGGTTCTTTTTACAGAGATCCGGAGATTCTGGGTTTACAGAGAGCAGCTGGGCTTTTTAGCTGTCACAGCTAATCTTCTGGGAAATGTTGCAGGATTTATACCCTTTGGCATGATCCTTCCTCTGATCAGCAGGAATGCAAGAGGATTTTTCTTTATCACATTCTCTGGCTTTACACTGAGCCTGTGCGTGGAGGCGACGCAGCTTATGACCAAACTTGGAAGTTTTGATGTAGACGATCTGGTAATGAATACCCTGGGCACGGCGGTGGGATACCTTATCTTTGCCGTATGCCATTGGATATATGATAGGAAAAGAGGGCGGAAATAATGGCGAGAAAACGTTATAAATATTCTTTGACAAATAAAAATTATGCGGCCGGAGGCGTAGTTTCCACTGGCTGTGCAGGAATCTCCCTCGGCCTTTTCTGCTTAGCTGCCCTGTGCTCTATGGCTTATCACGGCAACGGAGGGCCGTATCTGGGCGCCCTGGGGCTGGCCGCTCTGGGAATTTCCATATACGGATTTATTATGGGTCTGAGGGGTTTTTCGGAAAAGCATAAAAGCCAGAGATTCTGTAAGATCGGCGCCATGTCCAATGGCGTGATCATGGTCCTTTGGCTTGCGCTGTTTCTTGTAGGCCTTTCATAAGGAGGAAAAGCAGATGGAGAAAGCAGAGGAAAGACTGAGAAAGCAGATGGAATTCCTGCTGGAGGCGGATAAACTGAAATTTATCACCAGACAGACCTATCTGTCCGATGGAAAACGGAAAGAAAACGATGGAGAACACTCCTGGCATCTGGCCCTCATGGCAGTGCTTTTATCGGAGTATTCCAATGAAAAAATTGATCTGATAAAAGTGATCACCATGGTACTGATCCACGACATCGTGGAAATAGACGCAGGAGATACTTATGCATATGACGCCGTGGGAAATCAGTCCAAAAGGGAACGGGAGGTAAAGGCCGCAGACAGGATCTTTCACATTCTCCCTGAGGATCAGGCGGAAAAATTCCGACAGCTCTGGGAAGAATTTGAGGCTTATGAGACTCCGGAGGCAAAATTTGCCCATGTATGCGACAATGTTCAGCCTTTAATGCTCAACGACGCCACAGACGGTCTGGCCTGGAGAGAGCATGATGTGAAAAAATCCCAGGTGCTCCAGAGAAACCGGCGGACCGGGGAGGGCTCCAAAGTGATGATGGAATATATCCATAAAATTTTAGATAAAAATGTAGAAAGCGGTAATTTGAGAGATGAATGATGAATTAATGCAGGAACGTTTTTCCCTGATGAGGGAAAGGATCGGTGAAATTCAGAGGGAAGAACTGGTAGGGGAACCCTACAGAGATTTCTTCAGAAAGACAGGAGGATTTATCCTGGAAATCTGCCAGATACATGATAAAATCCGGGAGGGCTGGCTGGAAAAGGCTTCTATGGCAGAGCTGGAGGAAAACAACCGTAAGATGTACGGAGATATTCTTCCGGAGCATTATGAAGAATCTTATGGAAATCCGGCCTATGCACAGAAAGTCCTGGGCAAGGAGTTCGGCCAGCTTCTCGGCTTCCTTTATACAGAGGTAAGGGGCATGGTCGTTTTTGCCTATGAGGATCGGCTTTTTGATATGACGGTGGCCATGGAGCTGTTTGTCCAGATTTATAATCTTTTTGAAGACCCGGAGGTTTCGCCTAAAGACATAAAAGACGCCATTTACTGGTATGTCAGCGATTACAGTGACGAGATGGTGGGAGAGCGTGTCCGGGAAGGGGTAGACCCCTCTCTTGATTTTGCTGTAAAGATTATTTGCGAAAGCGATCTGACAGATCTCCGGTACCTGTATAAATACGGGGAATATGTAACAGAGAATGAGCTGGCTATGGCGGCTTTCCTCAATACTCTGCCGGAAGAAGAGATCCAGGCAATGGCCAGGACCTATACAGAGGGCTACCGGATCGGCTTTATCCAGGGAAGAAAGGATATCACAAAGAAAAAGACGGTGAATATCCGTTTCCAGCTGGGATTTGAGCGGATGGTAAAGGCAGCTGTTGAACAGTTCCGGGAAATGGGACTGGCCCCGGTGATCTACAGAAGCGCCGTCCACAGTGTAAACAAAAAACAGGCTCACCGGATCGGTTATTATGGAGCAATACCAAATCAGCAGTTTGACTATGACCATAAAGACGACGCAGCGCTTTACCTGGATCATGAGTTTGTCCAGAGAAAGCTGAGAGTCCTTCAGGTGGCGTACGAGCAGGTGAAGGAGCTGGCCAACACCCACGGAGGACCGGCATGTATTGAAACCTTCGGTGAAAAGCCTTTTGTGCCGGCAGCCAAGAAGGAGGCCTGCACCCTGACTCCTCATCAGCAGAAGCTGCAGGTAAGCTATGACAATGAGGCAGGACAGATCGTGAACCGGTATATTAAAGGAGAAGAGAGAAGCTTTACCATCATTGCCTATCCGGTAAAAGAGATCGGAGAAAATTTCGAGGAGATCTTCCGGGAGACCGTGAAGATCAATACCCTGGATAATAAGCTGTATGAAAAGATCCAGCAGAATATTATCGAAGCCCTGGATAAGGGGGAATATGTAAAGATCAAAGGAAAAGACGGAAATCAGACGGATTTAAGAGTCCATCTCCATCATCTGGATAACCCGGAGAAAGAGACAAACTTTGAAAACTGCGTGGCAGATGTGAATATCCCGGTAGGAGAGGTTTTTACCTCCCCGGTGCTCCAGGGAACAGAGGGTATCCTCTTCGTTTCCAAGGTATTCTTAAACGGACTGGAATACAGGAACCTTAAGATCGGTTTCCGGGATGGAAAGATCACAGATTATTCCTGTGAAAATTTTTCAGAGGA
>CALWSM010000084.1 GCA_944384185.1 uncultured Blautia sp.
ACGGATTACAACACAAAAAGAAAAAGCCCTTGAAAAATCAAGGGTTTTAAACTGCCGCAGACCGGAATCGAACCGGTACGGGAGTATAAGTCCCGCAGGATTTTAAGTCCTGTGCGTCTGCCAGTTCCGCCACTGCGGCGTTTTGTACTTTCGGTTTACCGCAAAGGACATGCGTATAAAATACTGTTCCTTTTCACTTACTCATACAATGGGCGATGGTGGATTCGAACCACCGAAGGCTTTGCCAGCAGATTTACAGTCTGTCCCCTTTGGCCACTCGGGAAATCGCCCTAATTATTTTTTTGTTTCCACGAAAAGAAATTATAGCATATCTGCGCAAAATTGCAAGTATTTTTCCAGAAAAAGCCCTCATCTTTTCCCTTTATTCCAAACTGTCCCATGAAGCCTTTCCCCTCTGGCCCATGGGACAGTTCCCTATCTTTTTCTGCAGTCTGCTATTTTTCCTGCCCCAATACACATTTTACAATAATTGCGCCGTGTGAAGGCACTTCCAGATGGATCACCCCTGCTTTGCACTCATGGATCTTCTTTACAAGGCTGTATCCAAAATCTCCTGTCACCATAAGCTGTTTAAACTTACAGGTTCTGGATCTGGAGATTCCAAGTTCCCATACAGAAAGCTCCACCAGCTTAGTCTCATCACTGTTATTAATCGTTACCACTGTCTTCTCTTCATCCGTGAATCTGCCGTAACTGATCTGTTGATAGTCATTAGCCAGAAACTTTACCGAACCTCTCATCAACTCCTGATTTTCTTTATGGATCCGGATAATATCTTTGTGGAAAGCGATCAGCTCCTGGTCTTCTCTTCCCCAGGGATAAGTCCTCCTGTTATCCGGGTCTGTAAAGCCGCAAAGCCCCGCTTCATCTCCATAATAAATGGTAGGTGCGCCCGGCCAGGTCATCTGTATCACCACAGCTTCCCGGAACACAGCTTTATTAATATCCTGAGAAGCCGCATCGCTTCCCAGATTTTCTACCCGCCCCACCTTATGGTTGGTCCTGGTAAGGAACCGGGAATGATCATGGTTTGATAATTCATTCATAGCTGTCATCAGAGAAGGTGCATAAAAGCTGGCCATATGGTATTTCATAGAGCCGATAAAACAGTCGCTGTTTCCCAGCATCCCTTCGTTAAATTCATCGCTGTGCTTTTCCATTCCCGTAAGAAACCAGGTCACAGGCTCCATAAATGCATCATAATTCATCACCGTATCCCACTGGTCTCCCTCCAGCCAGGATTTGGCCTCTCCGTAATGCTCTGCCAGGATCAGGGCCTCTGGATTGGCCTCCTTTACATTTTTCCGGAACTCCCTCCAGAACTGATGATTATACTCATTGCTGTGCCCCAGATCCGCAGCCACATCGAGACGCCAGCCGTCTACATTATATGGCGGAGACACCCACTTTCTGGCAATCTTCATAATATACTCATAAAGTCTGGGGGACTCCTCATAGTTCAGCTTCGGCAGAGTATCATGGCCCCACCAGCCGTCGTAAAAGGGATTATATGGCCAGCTCTCCTCATTGTGAAAGCGGAAAAATGTCCGGTAGGGACTGTTCTGGTCTATATAGGCTCCCTTATCATATCCCGCCTGCTTCTCATAAATCTGTTCCCGATCCAGCCATTTATTAAAGGATCCGCAGTGATTAAATACTCCGTCCAGGATCACCTTCATTCCTCTTTTGTGGATCTCCTCCACAAGGCTGGCGAAGAACGCATTACTGGCTTCCAGGTTCACCTTATCCGTCACCCGCTGGATATATTTTGCAGCATGGGCATTATCCTTATCCCCTTCTGCAAGAGGCTCCCCTCCGTCCTTTACGATCTTTCCGTAGTGGGGATCAATATAGTCATAGTCCTGGCTGTCATACTTATGATTGGAAGGCGACACAAATAAAGGATTAAAATAGATCACGTCTACTCCAAGGTCCTTCAGATAATCCAGTTTATCCAGGACTCCCTGCAGGTCTCCGCCGTAAAAATCCCGGACGTCCATGGCCTGGGGCGGACGGTTCCAGTCCTCTACCTTTTTTACCTGCTCATCAATGTACGTATATTCTCCCGTAACCACATCATTGGAAGGATCCCCATTGCGGAATCTGTCTACAAAGATCTGGTACATAACTGCGCCTTTGGCCCAATCCGGCGTTTTAAACCCTGGTATGATCCTGAAACAGTAATGCTCGTCAATTTCTCTGGTGACTCCTATCTGGGTATAATAGCAGTGGATCTTACCGGAAATGATCTCAAAATAATAGTGAATGGTCTCGTTCCCAAGCTTCACATCTGTTCTGTAATAATCAAAGCCATCTTTGGACTCCGTCCGTTCCATAGGCTGTCTCACGTCATTATATACCAAAAAAATAAAGTCCACGTTATTTTTCTTTGTACGGATACGGATATTTACCATATCTCCAGCCTCCGGCTCCGCCGGGGTCCTGTAATTTTCTGTCTCGTCGCTGAAAACTGCCCGTTTATTGAAAGTAGGCCTCATATTGGTCACATATTCCTGAATTTTCCTTGCATCGTTATGATTTTCGTAATTCATACTGCATCCTCTCCATATTTTAGCAAAACCTGTCTGTATTTCCTGCTTTGCTGAATTACCTCATATTATTATTCTATCCTACCGGGTTTATATATACAACTACTATTTCCACAGATTTTTCATGCATTTTTTGTTATTTTTACATAGTAAAACAGCCAGTCTGCTGACTGGCTGTTTTGGAGAAGGTATTTCTTCTTATGGGGTGTAGCAAAAACTATATAATGTATTGGGGGGTTTTTACAGTAATTATAATAGCATGCTCCGAAAAAAAAGTGTGCACAATCTTGGGTTTTTTTCGTATTTTTTTTTGACCATTTTTAACATGGCCGATTCCTCCCCTTTTCTTCAGCCTATGATATTCTGCATAAAAACCTCTAAAACAGCGCTTCAAACTCTTCCCTGCCGATCTTTTCTTTCTCGATCAACAGGTCTGCGCATTTGTGGAGCACTTCTTCATGCCGGGCAAGGATCTCCTTTGCCCTGGCGTAGGCTTCGTCAATGATCCTCTTTACTTCGCTGTCAATAAGGGCCGCCGTCTGGTCTGCATAGTTCTTGGTATGGCCAAAATCTCTTCCGATGAAAACTTCCTCTTCATCGCCGCCGTACTGGATCATACCAACCTTCTCAGACATTCCGTACTGGGTCACCATAGCCCTGGCCATCTGGGTAGCCTGTTTGATATCCTGGGAAGCGCCGGTGGTAACATCATGGAAGATCAGCTCCTCCGCCACACGGCCGCCCAGATCCACAACAATGTTCTCCAGCATCTTCTTTTTGCTGTTAAACATCTCATCCTGCTCCGGCAGAGGCATGGTATAGCCTGCCGCTCCCATTCCGGTAGGAATGATGGAAATCGTGTGGACAGGCCCCATTTCCGGAAGAAGGTGGAAAAGGATGGCATGGCCCGCCTCATGATACGCCGTGATCTTCTTTTCCTTCTCGGAGATCACCCGGCTCTTTTTCTCAGCGCCGATCCCTGTCTTAATGAAGGCCTGGCGGATATCTCCCTGGTTAATAAAAAATCTGCCGTCCTTAGCGGTAATGATCGCCGCTTCGTTCATAAGATTTTCCAGATCTGCTCCTGTATAACCTGCGGTCGTCCTGGCAATTTCCTTCAGATCCACATCTTCGCCTAAAGGCTTCTTTGCCGCATGAACTCTCAGTATCTCTTCTCTGCCCTTGATATCCGGTCTTCCCACTCCTACTTTCCGGTCAAAACGCCCCGGTCGTAAGATAGCCGGATCCAGAATATCCACCCGGTTTGTTGCCGCCATAACAATGATCCCCTCGTTTACGCCAAAACCGTCCATCTCTACCAGAAGCTGGTTCAGCGTCTGTTCTCTTTCATCATGGCCGCCGCCCATACCGGTGCCTCTTCTTCTCGCCACCGCATCGATCTCGTCGATAAATACGATGCACGGCGCATTTTTCTTGGCCTCTTCAAACAGATCCCGAACCCGGGAAGCACCTACGCCGACAAACATCTCTACAAAATCCGAACCGGAAATGGAAAAGAAGGGAACCCCCGCCTCTCCTGCAATGGCCTTCGCCAGAAGGGTCTTACCCGTTCCCGGAGGGCCTACAAGAAGAACTCCTTTGGGGATCCTGGCTCCTACCTTCACATATTTCTGAGGCTCCTTTAAGAAATCCACGATCTCTTCCAGCTCCTCTTTTTCTTCCTGAAGTCCCGCCACGTCCTTAAAGGTTACTTTTCTATCTTCATCTGTGGACATTTTCGCTCTGCTTTTGCCAAAGTTCATCATTTTGGCATTGCTGCCTCCGGACATCTGACGGTTCATCATATTCATGATCACAAGGACCAGTACCACCGTAAGGATCAGAGGAAGCACAGAGGCCATAAATACATTATCTCCCGGCACATCTGCCACCTGTATCGCCACATCGCTCTCCGCTTCCAGGGTATCCTGAAGTTCTTTCACATCCAGAGAGTAAAAGCTATGCTCTTCCCCGTTTTTCATGCGGACCGTCACCTGTCCGGTAGGGGTCTCTCTGTTTGGATGGATATATACCTGGGATACCTCTCCTTCCTCCATATCCTGCTGAAATGTCTGTTCTGTATAGCTATAGTCCCGGATCATCTGCCTGGAGACAAACCAGAACCCAAAAACGATCAGCAGTAAAAACGCCAAAGCCGGCATCCAGTTTCTTACCTGCTTATTCACCTTGCTGTCTCTCCTCTCTTTCCATATTCCTCTGCCGCCTGTATATCCTGATGGAAAACAGGCATATCCTGCCGTCATGCATCATCGGCAGATAAACTGTATTTTAAAATTCCACCACGCCGATATAAGGCAGATTTCTGTATCTCTGGGCATAATCCAGCCCATATCCTACCACAAATTCATCGGGTATGTTAAAGCATACATAGTCTACTTTTACGTCCTTTACTCTTCTCTCCGGTTTATCAAGAAGAGTACACAAGCGGATACTGTTGGGGTGGCGCTGCTTCAGGATTTCAATAAGATAACTCAAGGTCCTGCCGGAATCAATAATATCTTCCACAATAAGCACATCTTTTCCTTCTATAGCCTCATCCAGATCTTTTACGATCCTGACTACTCCGCTGGAGCTGGTGTCATTTCCATAGCTGGATACCGACATAAAGTCAAGACTCACGGGAACCGTCACTCTCTTTGCCAATTCACAGGTAAAAAATACGCCGCCTTTCAGCACGCATATCATATGAACCGATCTTCCTTCATAATCTCTGCTGATCTGCTCCCCGATCTGGCAGATCCGCCGGTTTACTTCCTCTTCACTTAACAGTTGACGGATTCTTTCACTCATCTTCCTTTACTCCTTTTACATGTACTTCTAACACTCGCTTTGTCTGACTGGTAATCTTATAATACTCACTGATACGCAGGCCCACAGCCCACAGGATATGGGGGCCTTCTGCCAGAAGCGTGATCCTGTCTCTCTCCCTGCGGGGGATCTTACAGTCAATAAAATAGTCTTTCAGCTTTTTCCTGCCTCCCCGGGCGTTTATGGTAATATAGTCCCCCGGCAAACGGAATCTCACCTCAAGACTATTTTTTATTTTATCATAATCAAACCATTTCGTATATGTTTTTTCCGGAATTTGCTGTTTTTCATAGGGAAATATCCGAAATTCCAGAGAAGCCTTTTCACTCTCTTCTTCCTTTTCCCTTCCGATCACAAGATCCCCGTATACCTGCCGGGCCTGCAGCCTATACGGAAGGGATATCTGTATCCCAGTATTCCCTGAGAGCAGTTTTTTCACAGACTCCACATGGATCCTGGAAATATCTTTCCGGCTCTCCCCCGCCGCCGTCAGGACCTTCCTGAGCACATACTCCTGCATGATCTCCTTCTCCCTGGAAAGCGCTCCCCGGACCACATACTCTCCGTTCTTTATCTCCACATATCTTCCATAGAGTTTATCCGCCTGTTCTTCCAGATATTCCTCTATCTTCTCCATATAACCGGCAGTCGCCCCTATATGGGTCACTGCCTGAGGATTGATCTGTTCCATCTGAGGAATGAGGATCTGCCGTATCCGGTTTCTGGTATAAGAAAGATCCTGGTTCGTGCTGTCCTCCATCCAGGAAATTCTTTTTTCCCGCAGATATCTGCGTATTTCCTCCCTGGACACGCAGAGAAGAGGACGGATAAAAACTGCGTTTTCTTCTCTCTGCACCGGATGGATCCCAGCCAGGCCTCCCGCTCCTGTTCCCCGGATAAGGTTATGCAGCACCGTCTCCGCCTGGTCATTCTCATGATGAGCCAGAGCAACGCAAAAATCTTCCGGCCGGATGCCCAAAGCTTTTCTCTCTTCTTCAAAAGCTCTGCGTCTTGCAATCCTTCCGGCTTCTTCCAAAGACAGCTTCTGTGCGGCCGCCATTTCGGGTACCGGCCAGGAACTGACCGTCAGAGGGATCTCCAGCTTCTCGCAAAGCTTCCTGGTAAATTCCTGATCTCTTCTGGCTTCTTCCCCCCGGATCCCGTGATTGACATGGATCCCCCGAAGGAAAAACTTCCTTCTTTGCCCATATTCTTTCAACAAAAACAACAGGCATACCGAATCTGCTCCGCCGGAAATCCCTAGGAGCACCTGGCTGCCCGTTTCTATCATCCTGTATTCTTCTATATAGGAAAATACTTTCTCTTCTATCTTCATCTTCTTGTATCTATTTCCTCCATAGTCCCGCCGCCAGCACTGTCATATCATCCGTGGCTTTATATTCACAGTATGTAAGCGCTCTTTCCAGGATCCCCCTTCCCAACTCCTGGGCCGCAGTTGTATTGACCTCCATGATGATCTCTTTCATGGTTTCTTCCGGTTCTTCCCCGGGTAATGCATCCAGAACCCCATCGGTGACCATGATCAGAAAATCCCCCTCATAAAGCTTCTTGGAGGATGATTCAAAGTCCGCCTGCTGCACCAACCCCAGGGCCAGGCTTGTAGACGAAATGGTTTCTACCCATCGGTCCCTTTTGATAAAGGTGGCGGCGGCTCCTGCCTTCAGGAAATGGCACATCCCGGAATACAGATCTACAATGGAAATATCCACCGTAGAAAACCGCCCGTTCCGATTCTTCAGATTCAATACGGAATTGACCATTTTCGCAGCCGTTTCTCCGGAAAATCCTGCCGTTACAAGCTGCTCCAGGGTATCCACCACAGCTTCGCTTTCTCTGGAAGCTTCCAGGCCCGAGCCCATACCATCCGAAAGGCAGATAAAGAACTGACCGTTTTCCTCTGCCGCACAGGTATAATTATCTCCCGATACCGTTTCCTTATCTTTGGTGATCTTGGCCGCCCCATAGAGGATCTTAAAATTTACCTCTTCCATAAACCCCAGCACGCCATAGTCCTTGGTGATCAGGGTTTTCCCTTCAGGTCTCACAGTCATCGGACAGCCGCACAGCTGAGAAAGTACGTCTGCCGCCTCCCCCGCCGGGACACAGATACCGCCTCTGGTACACAATTCCGCATAGTACCGCCGTTTGCCATCCGGCTCTTCCAATGCCCACATATTCCGCACCCGGATATGCCGTTTTTTCAGCTTCCTGGCAAAGTCTTCCTGAAACTGCATGTCCACCTCGCTCATGTCAAAAAGGTCTCTGGATAAAATTTTTATCAGCTGCGCCATCTCCCCCAGCTGCTGGGCCACTGCGATCCTGTTTTCCAACAGCTTATTGTTCCATATGAGATTCTGCCTTTCTCTGTCCATGATCCTTTGGAGCTCCTGGACCAGCTTTCCCTGGTTTACGCATACGCCGGTCAGATCCGCCCTGGCCTTCCTCAGTTTTTCTTCGTCCTTCTCCTCCAGGATCCGCAAAAGCCCATATACCCTCTGATATGTCTGAGGATAATGCTGAGCCCAGCATACCTGGTTCGATCCGCACTTTCTGCATACCTCCTCCCGCACTTCCCCGATCAGGTCTTTCAGTTCCGAGCTGGAAAGATAATCCTTTCTGCAGGGCATGCCGTAGAAGCTGTTTGCCAGCTTTTGGAAGGATTCCGCATAACGCTGCATTTTTTCTTTCTGTGGATGCCGGTCATAGTCTAAGGCCGCCGCACTTTTTTTCATTTCTGAAAAAATAGTTTTTGCCATGTCACGTAATAACAGCAGTACGCTGATTACGAGCATGGCAATGATCCATTCCTGCATCTTCTTCCCTCCCTGAATAAGCAACCGCTATCAAAAGAGTATTATAGATGCTTTTCTCTCTGAACTTTGTCAAAAGCCGTCTTCTGAGGGAAAAAACTTTCAGACAAAAAACGCCCTTTATCCTTCTTCCTCTTCAGAATAGTCCTCTTCCTGCCAGGAAGAGCTTCTGGTCTGAGAGCTTTGAACCTCCCGGGAGTCCTCCCATTGACTGCTCTGCGCCTCCTGAACGTTCTCTTCACTCTGAGAGCCGTCTGTATCCTGGCTGTTCTCCTGAGATTCTCCTTCTTTAAAGACGATCTCATTTTCTTTGACCAGGCCCAGCTTCTCTCTGGCAGTCTCCTCTACATATTCATCTGTCTTCATATATCCTTTCAGATCGTCGATCTCCGTGGTGCGTCCTTCTTCTTCTTCTATCTGCTGATCCAATTCCTTGATCTGGGAATCATAGGCGGAAAGCTGCTTCTGCAAAGCGACGCTTTTCCCCAGCATTCCCAAAAACAGGACACCTGCCACGAAAGTAATGCTAACCATTGCGATTCTGGTTTGTGATTTTCTTTTCTTTATTTTTTTCATTCCACCGCTTCCTGATTCTCTGTATAGGCTTTTGTTCATATAGAGCAATTTTAACTCTGACCAGCCAAAATTTCAACCTTTTTCTGCATTTTCTAATAGGACCTCCTATAATTCCCAGGAACCTTCCTATTTTCCTCAAAATAGCAGAAATATATTTCACCAAAATCCTACTGGGGCCGGCATGATACAGCAAAGCGCCAAATCCGGTAAATAAAAGCACATAAATACGTATCATACCGTCATTTCCCCTATAAATCAGGTTGAATAAATATATCCCTGAGGCACACCAGTACAGTATATCCTCCGCCCCGATCCAGAAAGGGCTGTGGTCTGCAATATTTCTGAAAATACGGATCATATCATAACAGACTGCCAGCAAAACGCCTGCCAGGAAGGCGTCTGCGGCAAGCAGCAGCTCCTCATGTATATAGCTGCTCATACCAATCACTGAAACAGCCTTTTCAGCATTCCTTCTCCTCCTCTGGCTTTGGTAATCCCCTGGCTGTATATAAGACTGTCCACTTTTCCCTCTATATCTACCTCCTGTCTTTCCAGATCCAGACGTGTCACATGAAGTCCTTCCCCTTTTATAGAAAGGATCCCTCCTTCTGTTACCAGACTGATTTCTTTTTCATCGAAAGAATTCACGTCCCTTACGCCCTGTATGCAGCCCTTTTCTCTGCTGGTAAGCTGCAGTCTGTGAATCTTTCCCTTTTGCTTTTCTTCCAAAAAAATCAATCCCCCATAAATCTCTCTTATGAAAGATTATATGGGGGATCAAATCTGAATATGCTTTT
>CALWSM010000085.1 GCA_944384185.1 uncultured Blautia sp.
GACTGCCGTGGCCGAGATCCGGATATGCTCCAGAAGGCATTCCAGGAAAAACTCCCGCCGGTCCAGAAGGATCTGCAAAACATTCATGGATTTTTACTCTTTATTTTTCAGAGAAGCAACACTGCTGCGTAAAGTCAGCTTTGCAGGAATGTAAACTCTCTTACAAATCTTTCTTCCCGTATAAATTCGTTCCATCAAAAGCGAAACTGCCTCTGCCCCCATAAAATCCATATAAATATGGAGTGTGGTTAATGGCGGAACCAGATATTTCGCAATCGATATATCATTGAAGCCAACCACGCTTATTTCGTGGCCTACCGTATAGCCGGCCTCCTGGATCGCCCTGTAGCAGCCAACTGCCAGGGCGTCATTTGCTGTAAAGATGGCTGTTGGGAGATCATCCTTTGTTTCCTCCAGCAGTTGTTTTCCCAACTGGTATCCGTCTTTCAGCGTGTATCCGCCAAGGCGGATGTATTTTTCCTTGAAGATCCCATAACGGTTCATATATTCCCGGTATCTCTGGGCACGCCTGTCTTCGTGCAGGACCCCTTCGCTGTCGATATCATAGCCACCTAGAAACGCAATTTTCGTATGTCCCTCTTCGAACAGATATTTCAGGACCTTTTTTGTTCCGTCCCTTGAGTCCACCAAAATCGAGTCAAACTGATCCTCATCATCCCACATATCTACACAGACTACCGGTTTTTGTAATCCCCGCAGTTTATCCAGCACTGCTGTCCCCAGCGTACCGATGCAGATCAGGCCATCCACCTTAAGTGCCGCTTCCATGAAGTTGTCGATTTCCAGCTGCTGGCACTTAAACTCCTCTTCCTTTGCTTTACTCTCGATTGCAAGCCGAATGGCCAGATAATAGGTGTCTTCCAGCTCTTCCTCTGCGGTATAGGCACTGAGTACTCCGATCTTTAATTTTTTTCTCTTTTTTTTCTTTTCCTTTACCTGGTATTCCAGGCTCTCAGCCGCTTCAAACACTCGTTTCTTCGTCTGATTCTGAACGTTAAGAGTATCATCAAAATTCAGAATTCGCGATACCGTAGTTACAGACACTCCCGCCAGTTCCGCAATTTGTTTAATTGTTGCCATCTCTTTCTCCTCAATATCACAAATTCTATCATATCGCTATATCAATTGCAATAAATGGGGCAGCCCCATTCTATGTTGGGCTGCCCTGATTTTGATTTTATTATAAATGCGCTTCCTCTTTATAAGACAGCAGGAAAGCGCTTATCAAAGCGATGCAGGCTTCTACATCTCTCTCGTCTGCCACTTCCGCCGGCGTATGCATATAACGAAGCGGAACTGAAACCAATACGGTGGGGACGCCCTCATTTGAAAAATGGATCTTATCTGCATCTGTACAGCTGTGAGATTCTGCCACTTCCCACTGTACCGGGATGCCCTTTTCTTTCGCTATGGAAAGCATTTTCTGATTCAGTTCCTTGGGCACAATGGGGCTTTTACACAAAACGGCTCCTCCTCCAAGGCGAACGTTTCCTGTTTCCGCCGGATCCATGCCCGGATAATCGCTGGTGTATGTAACATCCACAACGATTGCCATAGTGGGTTTTACTCTTGCGCTCACCCAATAGGCGCCGCTTTTGGTTACTTCTTCCCCGATAGTTGAGGCGCTGTAGACCCCGTTTTTACAGCCGGCCTCTGCTGCCCGCTTGAAGGCCTCTGAAATAATGTAAACACCGATCCGGTCATCCAGGGCCCGTGCTGAAAAACGGGTACCGGCCATTTTTCTGATCTGTGTGTCCGGAACGATCGGATCTCCTATCTCCACCAGGGCTTCCGCTTCTTCTTTGCTGTCTACTCCGATGTCTATCCGGATGTCCTTTGCTGACAGATCTTTTTTCTGAAAAAGTGACCGCGTCACCTCTACGGCCCCATATATCACACCTTTTCCAGTCTGGATCTGGACCTGTCTTCCCGGCCATGTCGACGGTATGATCCCACCCCGCCGTATAACGGACAGTCTTCCGTCTGCGGCAATATCCGAAACGATCAATCCAATTTCGTCTGCATGGGCAGAAAGAAGGATCCTGGTTTTCTCCTCTTTGTTCCGAACACAAACCAGATTTCCCATTTCATCCCGCCGGATCTCCTGTGCATACCCGGAGAGTTCCGCTTCAACCGTCTTCTGTACCGGTTCCTCATAACCGGACACAGAAATGGAGTCCAATAGCTTCTGTAAAAAAGATTCGTTCATTATGTAAGTCCTCTGTCTTTTCAACTATTTACCGTATCCGTTTCTGAAAGATTTGCAATGATCACGGCAGCCAGTATGATCCCGCAGCCCACAAACATCCTGAGGCTTAATACCTCATGAAGGATCAGCATGGAGAAAAGCGTTCCGAAAACAGACTCCATGGACAAAATAATGGCAGCTTTTGTCTCGTCCACGTATTTCTGACATGCAGTCTGCAGCAGATAGCAGATCGTTGTACTGACCACACCCAGGTAGGCTACGCTGAGCCAGCCCTCCGTCGTAGCATGGATCTCTCCCTGTCCTGATGCAAACATGAAGATGATCGACAGGAGGAATGCCACTGCCATCTGTACGAAGTTCAGCTTGGTCGCACTGTATTTCTTCACAAATTCTCCTGTAAAGAAGATCTGAAAAGCAAAACCAACGGCACAGAATAGGGTCAGCAGATCACCAATACCGAGAGACAGATCCCCGTTCAGTGATAAAAGCGCCACACCGACCACGGACATTGCAGCTCCGATCAGAACTTTTCCCGGGATCCGTTTTTTTAATAAAACAAAGGCAATAAACGGTACTATTACGACATTCAGTGCTGTCAAAAAAGCATTCTTTGAAGGCGTTGTATACTGAAGACCAATGATCTGAAGGGAAAAAGCGGCAAACAGCGCTACTCCCATAAGGCTTCCGGCTTTGATCTCTTCCCTTGAAATATCCTTCAACGACTTGCAGCTGATGATTCCCATCAGGATCGCCGCCATCAGGAATCGGATCGCCATGATCTGAAACGGCATCAGACTTTCCAATGCCATATCACTTGCTACAAATCCGCCGCCCCATATAACCGTTACAAGTACAAGGCCGCCGATTGCCGCCCATTTTTTCATCCTGGATTCTCCTTATCTCTTTCTGTGATCTGTGCTTATTGTAAATTGAACTTTAAAATCCTCTATTCCTGTTTTGCACTCTTCTGTCTGCTCCTCGCCGCAGGCGTTGCTTCCAAGGCCAGACTGACGATAATCAAGGTTCAGGATCAGATAGTCCTCATGCCGGATCTCGTTGGGATGCTTCGCCCGGCGAAGGGATTCGGTGGTGTAATCATGTACATTGATTCCCAGCGGCGTTTCCATTTCCAGCAAAATTCCATCTTCTTCCCCGTAAAGAGAGAGCCATTTAACGGAGTCCCTATGACCGTTTTCCTGCGGCATAACATAATTCGTATGCATTTCCGCTACCGTTTTCTCATAAACGCCCATGAGCGCTGCTTCCTTCGAATCGCAGTAATTTTCCTCCGGTCCTAGGCCATACCACTTAACATTCCAGAAGCGCTTTGGCATTTTCATTTCGAATCCGATCCGCGGAAGGAATGCGGGTTCGAATTGCGGATTCCGGATGGCTTTTCCTTCTACGGAAACCGTCATCTCTCCATCCCCAAAGATCCGATACTGGTAAATGAGTCTGAAGCCCCATGCCTGTGTATAGCAGCCAAAATATTTCTGGATATAGATCAGAACACTGTTTTCATCCTTGTGACAGGAAAAGTATTCCAGCTCCTCTACAGGCCGGTTCATGAAATACTTGTTTATCCAGTCATCGATCTTATACATATCGTTATCGATTTCTGCCCGGTCGACCGTAAGGACGGGACCCGCAAGGATCAGTTTATGGCCGTCTTTTTCTGCCGTCTTTAAAGTACCCTGAACCTTATCAAAGTGATAGACACATCCGCTGCCCTGAACGGTCACTTCCGTTTCCGTTTCTGCGATTTCCGGAACAGCTCCCTCGTGCACAGCCTTTACGATTTTCTTTTCAGGAAGTTCAAACTGATAGACCCCAAGCTCATGTCCCGTCGGCGCATATGGCTTCTCCCTTTTCTCCTGAATGTGGATATTCAGATAGTAGTCCCTGTTTTCCTCCGGCGTGATAACCCCATGGGGGATCATCAGAAGCTGTCCTTCACCCGGTGCAAGGGACAGATCGTCAATATCCCAGGCAGAAAGCTCCCTTTCCCCGTCAGTCACACAGCAATGGAGACGGATCTCTGAGAGGTTTCGGAAGTCAAAGAAATTCCTGATTTCATAAAGGTCCGACTGTCCGCCAACATTTTTTACGGAAACCGGACAGATCACCTGCTTATATTCCAAAAGGCCCGGAGAGGGGGTGCGGTCCGGCATCAGAAGGCCATCTATACAGAAGTTACCGTTGGTCGGGAAATCACCATAGTCGCCTCCATAGAGATAGGTGATGCTGCCGTCTGCCTCTTTTTTCTGGATTCCGTGATCATACCATTCCCATATAAATCCACCCTGAAGGCGTTTATATTTTCTGTAAAGCTCCTGATAATCGGCCAGACATCCCGGACCGTTTCCCATGGCATGGCCATACTCACAGTGAATATGGGGTTTGTTCCCCTTATCCTTTGATTTTGCAAGCTCCTCCAGGGGCTTCAGTCTTGTATACATCGTGGAATAAACATCCGTGATCTCCGCCTCAAAGTCCCCTTCATAATGGATCAATCTGGAATCGTCAAGTCTGCGGACTGCTTCTGCTTCCTTTTTAAAATTGATTCCAAAGCTGGACTCATTTCCAAGAGACCACATGATGATACATGGATGGTTGTAGTCTCTCTCTACCATCCGCACTGCTCTGTCTGTATAGGCTGCTTCCCATTCGGGATCGTCACTGATCCTGTCGTAGATATGCGCCCACTCAAAACCGTGGCATTCAAGATCTGCCTCGTCGATCACATATAAGCCGTACTCATCACAGTAATCATATATACACTCCAGGGAAGGATAATGAGAAAAACGGACTGCATTGATATTATTCCGTTTCATCATCAGGATATCATCCAACAGGACCTTGGGATCCACGGTTCTTCCTCCATCCGGAGAATAGTCGTGATGGTTGACTCCATTGATCAGGATCGCCTTTCCATTTACAGTAAAGTTTCCATCCTTGATCTCAACTTTCCGGAAGCCTACCCGATAGCTGATCGTGTGTACGTTTTCCTTTTCCGATCCGTAGCTCAGTTCCAAGCGATACAGGTTCGGTGTTTCTGCCGTCCAGGTCCTGACTGCCTCCAGTTTTTTCGAGATATGTATCTGATCCCTTTCGGCACTTTCGGTACCCTTCAGGACCACCTCTCCCTCCGGAGACACAAGTTTCCACTCTACTGTTCCGCCTGGAACTGACAGATGGATATCTGCATTCAGAATACCATTCTGATATGAATCATCCAGGTCTGCGTGAATACGGCAGTCCTGAATGTGCATTTTCTGCAGCGTATACAGCGTTACATCCCTGAAGATTCCGGAAAACCACCACATATCCTGGTCTTCCAGATAGGATCCGTCAGACCACTTGTAAACCCGGACCGTAAGCTCGTTTTCTCCTTCTTTTATGTACTCTGTTATATTGAATTCAGAAGGAAGGCGTGAAACCTTGCTGTACCCCACATGTCTGCCATTTACCCAGACGTCATAGGCGCTGTCAACACCGTCAAAGCGCAGGATCCTGTCAAATCCCTTTTCGATCCCTTCTATATAAAAGCTACGCTTATAGATCCCCGTCGGATTTTGAGAAGGAACAAAGGGCGGGTTCAGGGGAAACAGATAGTACACATCTGTATAATGCATACGATCATATCCCTTGATCTGCCAACAGGAGGGAACTTCTATCGTATCCCAGCCGGCAGTATCGAATCCCTCCTGTTCAAAACCGACAGGACTGTATTCCGGAGCTTCAAGATATAAGAATTTCCAGTCTCCATTCAGGCTTTGCTTCTCTATGGAATCCGAATACCTTGCTGTGTGCATAGGCAGTCTGCCTATATTCGTAAGTGTCTGGTTTTCCCATCTTTTCTTAGTTCTTTTCTGCATACCTGTTGTCCTCCTTTTTTATTCATATTATCTGCCTGGAGAGAAAAAGTCAATGTTTTACTAAGTAAAATACATATAATTTTTACTAAAGTCATTGACTTTTACGTCAAAACGCCCTATAGTAAGTCCTAGACAGGGCTTTTTATTGCCATTTCAAACTATTTTTGTCTGGCAGCAAAGCCAACACTTCAGTAAATTTTACTAAGGAGGAAAAAGTAATGAAAAAAAGAAATCTCTTAGCATCAGCCGTTGCTCTTACTGCAGCTGCAGCTTTTGCCCTTACCGGGTGCGGTGGCGGAAACAGCGCAAGCGCTGAGAGCGGCGACGGCAACACCATCACCGTATGGGCATGGGACGTGGCTCTGAAGCAGCTTCAGGAAGCCTCTGAGAAATTCAAAGAGACCCATCCGGACGTAGAGTTTGTTTTTGAAGAAATGGGTACCGACCAGATCTACACCAAGCTGGCAACAACCCTTTCTACCGGCAAGGGACTTGCAGATGTCATTCAAATCGAAGGAGAGCAGGTCAGCGGATACGCCACAAAATATCCCGATGGTTTTGCAGATCTTTCCGATATCGTAAATGAGGATGATTTCCTTGACGTTAAGATCGGCGAGGTAAGCGCAAACGGAAAGATCGTTGGTTTCCCCTGGGATGCAGGCCCAGTTGCCCTTTTCTATCGCAGAGACTACTTTGAGCAGGCCGGTGTAAATGCCGAAGATATCAAGACCTGGGATGATTTTATCGAGGCCGGCAAAAAGATTACCGAAACCTGCACAACGCCCTCCGGCGAGCCTGTAAAGATGCTCCCTATCGCTCCCAACGGTTCTAATTTCTGGAAGCTCATCCTTACTGAAAATGGTGGCAGTTTCTTTGACGCAGAAGGCAATACAATTGTAAACTCTCCGGAAGCTCTGGAGGCTATGGAAATGGCAAAGAAAATCTATGACGCAGGCATCGCCCAGAACTACAGTGACTGGGCAGAATACGAGGGTGTTGTAGTCAATGAAAACGTTGCCACCATTCCAGAAGCTGTATGGATGATCGGCACCATCAAAGATAAAGGACCTGATCAGTCTGGCAAATGGGGCGTTATCGATCTTCCTGCATTCCCAGGCAAGGATCCTGCTGGTTCTACCAATGGCGGCGCAAACCTGGTCATTCCTTCCACAAGTCCGAATCTGGACATCGCTAAGGAATTTGTAGAATTTGCTCTTACAGACCAGCAGCTTCAGGTTGACGGTTTTGTAAATTACGGCCTGTTCCCATCCTATATTCCTGTTTACGATGACCCCACCTTCAGTGAGCCTGATGAGTTCTTCGGCGGACAGAAGATTTATGAGACCTTCATCAAACTTGGTCAGACCGTTCCCAGTGTCAACTACACTGAGAACTTCAACGAAGCTCTTTCCGCAGCAGGTTCTGCCTGCTCCAAGGTTTATCTTGAAGGAGAGGATCCCAAGACTGCACTTGACGAACTGCAGAACGATCTTGTTTCCAAGTTCGGTAAATAAATCCTTCCGGATGTGGATTGGAGGCCATCATGAAATTATCTAAAAAAAGCCGTTTTTTTCCGTACGCAATGCTGTTGCCGACGGTTGTGATCTTCGCGGTTTTCATGATCTACCCGATTATCTATTCCTTCTATCTCAGCTTCACGGAGTTTTCCGGCGGCACCTATAATTTCGTAGGATTGCAAAACTATATTGAGCTTTTCAAGGACCCTGTGTTCTATAAAGCTTTGTTTAACACATTTTTCTATCTTATCATCCAGGTTCCGGTCATGATCGGCCTCGCACTTCTGCTCGCTGTTCTCATCGAGCAGAAGTTCATCCGTGGCAGAGGATTTTTCCGGATGTCCACCTTCCTGCCGACCATTACCTCCCTGGTTGCATATGCCCTGATCTTCAAGGTCCTGTTCAACACGGACCATGGTCTGATCAACTATCTGGTAGAATTTTTCGGCGGTGAAAAAATCCAGTGGATTTACTCCGCCTGGCCTGCCAGAGCCTCTATCATCATCTCCATCACCTGGAGATGGGTCGGTTACAATATGGTGATTCTGCTGGCCGGTATTCAGGCGATCCCAACGGATCTTTATGAATCCGCCTCTCTGGACGGTGCAAATTTCTGGCAGAAGCTCCGGTATGTCACTATACCGTCTATCAAGCCGGTTATCCTGTTTACAACCATCACCTCTACCATCGGTACTCTGCAGCTCTTCGACGAGCCCTATATTCTTACTCAGGGCGGTCCGAACTACGCTACCATCACCCTTGGAGAATACCTGTATGACAACGGCTTTACCTTCCTGAAGTTTGGTTTTGCCTCAGCCCTCGGCTATGTCATGGTGATCATCATCGGCATACTGTCCTTCATACAGTTTAGAATGAACAAGGAGGAAAAATAAGATGATTAAGAAAATCTGTGTTTATTTCTTACTGATTCTGGCCGCTTTCCTCTCCCTGTTCCCCTTCTACTTCATGTTTGTCAGCGGCACCAATTCCAATCAGGCGATTCTTGCAGCACCTCCCAGGCTGATTCCTGGAAGCATGCTGGCTCAGAACTTTTCTGTCCTGATCGAGAAGATGGACATTTTCCGGGTCGCCTTCAATACCCTGTTTTTGTCCGCAGTTTTCGTTTTGCTGGCTGTGATCCTTTTCTCCTCCGCAGGTTATGTTCTTGCGAAGTACGAGTTTAAGGGAAAGGGTATCATATTCGGATTTATCATGGTTTCCATGATGATCCCGGCACAGGTTATGTATGTACCTCTGTTCCAGATGTTCGTATCTGCAGGCATGACAAATACCTATGCTTCCGTTATCCTGCCTTCTTTGGCTAATGCCTTTGGTATTTTCCTCATGCGGCAGAACATGGTGAACTTCCCGACCGCACTGATCGAGGCTGCAAGGATCGACGGCTACAGCGAATTCCAGATCTTCCTGAACATCGTTCTACCGAACGTCAAGCCTGCCTTAAGCGCTTTGGTCATCTATATGTTCACGACTATGTGGAACAATTTCATGTGGCCCTTGATCGTTTTGGAGACGAAAGATATGTACAATTTCCCGGTTGCTCTGGCAGTCCTTGACGGCAACCCGACAAATAAGGACTTTGCGGTCATCCTGCTTGCAACATCCATTGCAACGCTTCCGATCCTGGTTATCTTCATGGCTTTCCAGAAACAGTTCGTTGCCGGAGTTATGGGTGGTGCTGTAAAGGAATAACATCATTCTTACCTTCAGACTGTCCGTTGGATCCCGGATCCGACGGGCAGTTTTTCGTGCTTTTTTCTCAGGATTGTGCTATCATTAACAGCATGAAAACCTATGCATTTCAGCAAAAAACATTGCCGGAGCGCTTCTTCGGACATCTG
>CALWSM010000086.1 GCA_944384185.1 uncultured Blautia sp.
TAGCGAGGATTTGCTGGAACTGTAAACAGAGCAGGTTAAAAAATCGTCATCTGAAAAGGTGGCGATTTTTTATACTTACTTGTATGGAAATATGAAATTGCAATTTCTAAAATAGAAAATAACTTTCGCATCCATGTATAGAAAAAGAAAAAAACCGATCGAAGTGGCCGCACGGGAATATGCGGCGGAATGGACCTGGAAGTACATAGAATATATTGATTCGATCTAAGGTTATATGATATTGTGAAAAGCAGGTGGGGAGTCGAATGAACGATCATCTTGCGACATTGGAAGAACTGATTGAAAATAACAGGAAATGGTATGGGCGATAAGTTGGATTAAAAATAATATAAGAGTATGATCTGTGAAAGGAAATGAAAGAAATGATTACAGACAGCGAAAAGAGATTGGAAGCGTTTGAAAAAATGCTCCGGTCAGTAAAAGAACAGTACGATTCTGCGGATGAACGGATGAAGCAGTTGAAAGCGGAAGGAAAAGAAAAGACGGCGACATACCGTCAGCTTATGGGGAACAAGATGCAGCTGCAGAATATCCTGTCGATTTATAAGGTCTATGATCTGGTAGAATAAAAAAATGATCTATATTACAAAGAGGTTGCACGCAGATGATGAGTGCAGCCTCTTTTGTATATTATCAATAACCTTTTTCTCTTTTGAAAATCCCCGTGTTACGGCTTTTGCGGGCATCGATAAAATGTAAAAACTGGCATTATATGGCAGGACACAGTCATATCATATAAATATAGGAGGGCAAAAGCATGAATAATACAGGATTTTATAATACGGAAAAAATATCATGAAATTTAAGAATTATCTTCAGGAAAGAGAGAACGCGCCGGCAACCATTGAAAAATATGTCCGTGATATCCATACGCTTATGCAATATATCGGAGAAAATCAATTGGTCGATAAGGATAAGCTTTTGAAATATAAGCAATGGCTCATGGATAATTACGCAGTCAGCAGTGCAAATTCTATGCTGGCATCGCTAAATCAGTTTCTGACTTGTGTGGGGAAAGGGATTTTCCGGATCAGGCGGATAAAAGTACAGAGATGTGATGCATTACATATGAATAAAAATCTGGACAAGAAAGAGTTCCAGAAACTTGTGAAGACGGTAAGAGGGGACGGGAAAGAACAGACGGCCATGATCATGGAGACGATATGCGCCACTGGGATACGGGTAAGTGAGCTGAAATATTTCCGGGTTGAAAATTTAAAAAGCGGTATGATCCGGGTATGGAACAAAGGCAAATACCGGATGGTCCTGATCCCGGAAAAATTGCGGAAAAAGCTTTTGATCTATGCGGGAAAACATAAGATCCGCTCTGGCATCATCTTCCGAACGAGATCAGGACGTGAAAAGAATCGGTCTAATATATGGAAAGAGATGAAGAGGGTAGCAGAAGATGCAGGAGTGAAGTTGGAAAAGGTATTTCCGCATAATCTGAGGCATCTTTTTGCACGGACGTTTTACAAACTGACAAAGGATCTGATCAATCTGGCTGACATATTGGGACATAGCAGCATTGAAGTGACAAGGATTTATACAACTGACGGAATACAAGAATGGAAAAGAAATCTAAACCGAATGCAACTGTTAGATGACTGACTACATAATAATAATTATGTTGTAAAGCGTACTTTGAGCCTGTAAAACTTAAAAAAGCATCTAAAGAAAATCAAACAGATCCTCTCCTATCATTGACAAGCCTATGACATCGGTATAAACTTATTAGGGAATTGAGGATGATTATCCATTTCAAAAGAAATTTACTACATAATTATTATTTTGTTGTAAAGGGGAACTCAATATGACTGATGACAGGGAGCTGCCAAGACGTACGGTTGAGGATCTGACGGGCAGAAGGTTCGGCAGACTGACAGTGATCCGTCAGGCAGAAACTAAGAATTACAGAACAAGATGGGTCTGCAGATGCGACTGTGGCCAGGAGAAAGTTGTCGCTTCACGGGATCTGAAATGTGGAAAGGTGAAAAGCTGTGGCTGTCTGCGCCGTAATGTGAGCGGAAAAAATAAAAAAGACATTACCGGCAGACGATTCGGAAGGCTGACTGCCCTGTATCCCACGCAGCACAGAGACCGTCATGGCGTCGTTTGCTGGATGTGCCGGTGTGACTGTGGAAATCAGACGGAGGCAGCGGCTTCAAGCCTGTTGAACGGAACGTGTAAAAGCTGCGGGTGTCTGAAAAAAGAGAATCAGGATAAAATTCAAAGTCGTCTTCATCATGTTGATGGAACCTGTGTGGAATTCTTAGAGAAACGGAAAAAAAGAAAAGATAATAAAAGTGGTTTCCGGGGCGTTTATCAAATCAAAAGCGGGAAATACCGGGTAAGTATCGGGTTTCGGGGAAAACGGATTTATCTAGGGATCTATGATACTTTTGATGATGCCGTTGAATCACGTCTGAACGCTGAAAAGAGATTGTATGGGGAATTTTTGGAGCGATATCACGAGTGGGAGAAAAAGTCTGTAAAAGATCCGGATTGGGCGAAAGAACATCCTTTTTCGACTATATCAGATTTAAAGATGTGACGGAGAAACATGATGAAAACGGGGATTCTGACATTTCACTGCTCCGACAACTATGGAGCAATGCTACAGGCGTATGGTCTGAAAACTTTTTTAAAAACAATTGAACCGGACACGGAGATCGTGCCCTACGAACCCTTTTTTATGAGGGGGCGGCATTGGCTGATCCCCTGGTGCCCGGGGATGTCCCTAATAAGGATGGCGAGAATAACTGTCCGTAATTTCCTTACATTAACGCCTGATAATTTTATACAGAAAAAGCGGATGAAAACTTTTCGAACAAAGTATCTGACCAAGGGGCTTAGGCCAGTCAGAACTATTAGAGGATTAAAAAAACTGACTTATGAAGTGTATGTATTGGGGAGTGACCAGATCTGGAATCCGGATATTACATTTGGCCTTCGAAAAGCATATTTTGGCGCTTTTTCTAACAAATATAAGAAGTTTGTTATAGCATATGCCGCAAGTCTTGGGGGGAGCAGTCTTGATGACAGCTATGATCAGGAGATGCGTTCGTTGTTGGCTAATGTAGATAGGCTCTCAGTCCGTGAAAAAGCAGCAGTTTCCTACGTGAGCCGTCTGGTCCGGAGAGAAGTGTCGGCAGTAGTGGATCCTGTATTCCTTTTGGATGCAGGTGAATGGGAAAAGATTGAGACGCCGCTGAAAAAGAGAAATTATATCCTGGTCTATAAGACAGAAAATAACGAAAAACTTATGGAGTGTGCAAACAGACTGGCGGCTGAAAAGAACCTTCCGGTGATCGAATTAAAGTATCAGAAGGGAATTCTGTTTGATAATAAACAGAGCATAGTTGAAGTAGGAGCCGGGCCTGCGGAATTCCTGGGGTATATCCATTATGCCGATTACGTGCTGACAAATTCTTTTCATGCCATGGCTTTTAGCATTATATATCAGAAGAAGTTTCTTACTTTTGGACACAGTACCAGAAATGCCAGACTGGAAAATGTACTGGAACAATGCGCTCTGGAGGAAAGAATGGTCAGAAGCGGGGCGGAGCCGCACGATATAGACGCTGTTATCGACTGGACAAAGGTAAAAGAAAGTATGAGACAGATGAGGAAAAATTCTATTCTGTTCTTAAAAGAAAGTTTGGCGGATATGAAAAATAAGGAATAAGGGGAGAACGAAAGCGTGAGCGAAAAATACGTTAAAGGACGGGTATCTATTGTGACACCGGTATATAACGGGGAGGCGTTCCTTTCCGGATTCCTAGAGTCTATCCGGGCCCAGACATATAGAAACTTGGAACTGATCCTGGTCGATGATGGATCTTCCGATCAGACGGTTGCAGTAGCCAGACGTTGGAAAGAGAAACTGGAAGAGGAAGGAATCATTATTAGGATCGTAGAGGCACCGCACAGAAATGCTTCTTCAGCTATGGGATACGGGCTTCCCTTTGTATCGGGAGAATATCTTTGCTGGCCGGACAGCGATGATATTCTGAAGGAGACGTCTATTGAGGAAAGGGTGGAGTTCTTGGACAGGCATCCGGAGTATCACTGTGTCCGTTCCCTGTCCTGGTATTTTGATCCCAGATCGGGAGAAAGAACTGTGGCGGATGAAAAAAGGGGAGACCTTAAGAAAGAGGATTTGTTCTGGGACATTCTGGAAGGAAGGACATTTGTGTGCTGCGGGTGTTATATGCTGCGTTCCCGGGATTTTTTTGAGATTTATCCTGATGGCAGGATCCCGGTTTACCCGGTGGGGCAGAATTTCCAGATGCTTCTGCCGTTTATGTATCGGTACAAATGCCCGACGATAGAAAAAGAATTGTATGGGGTGGCAGTACGGAGAGGAAGCCATTCCCGCCAGATTTTAACTAGAGAAGAGACCGAAGAAAAATACCGGGCGTATGAGCGGTTGGTGGATGAGATAGCGGATATCTGTCAGATAGAAGATCCGGATTCCAGAAGGAGGATCGAGAGATGGAAAATGCGCAGGAGGATGCAGCTTGCGTATCAGTATAAAGATTTCGGAAAAGCGGTGCAGGTATGGAAGAATCTGGCGAGATCAGGAGATGGTCAATTGTTTATTGACAGTCTGCGTTTTCTGCGGAGATGGCTGGCTGAAACGAAGCTGGCTTGTGCGATCCATACCGTTAGAAATCACGAGAAACATCTGAAAATCGTGTTCAGGGAGCTGGAATGGCGGTTTTATAAGATGCGGAAGAGACGAAAATTACAGGGGCAGCCTACGATTATCGCATCGAATTGTGTAGGCACAATGATTTATTACGATATGGGTATACCATGGACGACTCCGACGATTAATCTGATGATTCCTATGCCGGATTTTATAAAGTTCGTTAGAAATTTAAGGTGGTATATGGAGCAGGAACTGTGTTTCCTTGAAGAACCGGGGGCTCTGGAATATCCGGTTGCCAGGCTGGGGGATATCAGAATCTATTTTGTCCATTATGAAAGTGCAGAAGAAGCTGCCGAAAAGTGGAATGTCCGTAAAAAGCGGATTGACTGGGACAACTTATTTATTATGGGGTGTGAGAAAGACGGATGTACTTATGAAACACTCCGGGAATTTGATTGTTTGTCATACGACCATAAAGTTATTTTTACGAAGACAGATTATGCGGAATTCAGATCAGCTTTTTACATAGAAGGATTTGAAGAATGTCAGGAGTTAGGCACGATAACTAATTTTAAAAATCAGTTCCGGAAGAGAAGATATCTGGATGATTTCGATTACATTTCTTTTTTAAATGATAAGGATTGGAAGAAAAATTACAAGAGAGGTATTTGCGAATGAACAAGTTCATTTCAATTATTATTCCCATGTATAATCTGGAAACATATATTTCTGACTGTGTCCAGTCTGTACTGGAGCAGACCTATCCTTATTTTGAGGTGCTTTTAATTGACGACGGATCAGAAGACCATACATGGGAACAATGTGTCAAGATGCAGGAACAGGACAGCAGGATCCGGATTTTCCGGCAGGACAGAAAGGGCGTTTCCTGTGCGAGAAACAGAGGACTGGATGAGGCTTGTGGCGAGTATCTGGTCTTTCTGGATGGCGATGATATGCTCCATCCTGCATTTCTGGAAGAGATGTTGAAAAGGGCATGCCAGACAGGAGCGGATATGGTGGGATGTAATTATTTCACGATTCCGACAGAAAAAGTGCAAAAAGAGATATCTAGTAATTTTCGGGACAGTTTTTCGGGACAATGGATAAGTATGTCTGCAGAACAGGTAAGAGATAGTTTTTATAAGGCCAGTCATTGGGGATTGAATATGGTTACCTGTAAACTAATTAAAAGAGAGTTAATAGAATCAAATGAAAAAATATACCGGTTTGTACCGGGCGTATCATTGGGGGAAGATACGCTTTTTATGTATGAACTTGTACAGAAAGGCTTTAATCTGGAATTGACAGATGTTAGGGCATATTTGTACCGCATGCATGGTGAAAGTGCCACGCATACATGGGAAAACTATATAAATAAAGAGAAGGATCCTTTTTTTATACATAAAAAGCTCAGGGATTGTGCGTATAGAGACGGGGAAATGAAATATGCAGAAAAATGGGAGAATTCATATCTCAGTGCGCTGCGTGCAAGATATCATCGGGCAAAAAAAGATGGCCAGAAAGAAGTGTGCGCAAGATTAAGAGAAGAGGCTGATCAGGCGATGAAGAGTCGATATTTCAATAAATCAAAAGTACTATATAGTTTGACCTTTCACATTTCGCCTTTGTACTGGACCTGTTCATTCATTTCCCGTGTTTTAAGAAAACTGATGAGGGGAATAATTTGAAATGTTTCGTTATCTGATAAGTATTCTGGAGAAAAAGGAAAAGCGAGAAGTCGTGAAGCTGGCGTTATTGAAACTGGTCAGCCCGATCTTTGATCTTTTTGGGTTTTCAGTGATCATTTATATTCTGAATCTTGCCATTTCGAATGACAGTGCATCTCCGGAACTGGTTTTCTTTTCAGCCGGTATGGGTGTGGTTTCTGTTGTGAAGGCTGCTTTTGACGTGTATCAGTGTTATACCCAGAACAGGTTTACAAATTTTGGGGCACAGAGAATCTCTATGATGATATACGAACTGTTCCAAAAGGAAGATCTGTCCGAGCATAACAAGAAAACTCCGGTGCAGGCGCTTGCGGTCATCCGGGAGGATACCGTCAATTGTATGTCGGCGATCACGGGATTTTTGTCTGCCTGGATCAACAGTGTTACGCTTCTGGCCTTTTTTATTGTACTTGTATATGTGTCCAGACTCCTGGGCGTGGTCATCTGTCTGGGCCTTTTGGGCTTTATGGCGGTTATGTATCTCCAGAACAGACTCAGGATGATGAACTTCGGAAAAAAGCGAAGAGAATACGCCATCAAAAGTAATGCTCAGGTCACCACGGCCTTCGGTGTATTTAAGGAAGTGAAGATTGAAAGCCGGAAGGATATTTTGATGGAACGCTATAAAGAAGCCAGCCGGGCATATGCAAAGGTACAGACCCAGTTTACCTACAAAACCCGGATGATCATGGTGCTGATGCAGAATTCTGTCATGACTGTTCTCTTCTTTTTCCTGGCGGTCGTATTACAAGTGGGGATACATCTGGCAGAACTGCTGGCGCCCTTTGTGATCAGTATGACGCTTATCATCCGGATGCTTCCGATGGCTGTCCAGATTGTAAATGATCTGGTAAATGTGGACTTTGCACGGAAATCCTATGAAGCGGTCAGGGAATCTCTGGAACGGTATCAGGTGATGAAGGATAAGGAAGAAAAGTGGAAGAACAGGAGGAAGAAACAGATCACGCTTCGGAAAGGGATTGAGATCCGGAATCTGACCTTTGGCTATCAGGAGGACAAAAAGATATTTGAGGATGCATCTGTCGATATTCCGGCAGGAAGATCCATCGCGGTCATCGGACAGTCGGGCGCCGGCAAGACCACCTTTCTCGATCTGGTTCTTGGACTTCTGAAGCCGGAGTCAGGAAGTATCCGGTACGATGATTACGATATCGTGTCCGGCAGAGATATGGAGGGCGAGTGTCAGGCTGATGTAGGAGGAATTGTGAGTTATATTCCTCAGACCGTGTATCTGAATGGAGAAACCATCCGTAATAATGTGGCGTTTTTTGAGAAGCAGGATCAGGTGGATGAGGAGCGTGTCAGAGCGTGTCTGCAGCATGCGCAGATCTGGGACGACGTCCGGCAGATGCCCCAGGGAATGGATACGCTTATCGGCGAAAACGGGCTGACCATATCCGGCGGTCAGCGCCAGAGGATCGCGCTGGCAAGAGCATTGTATAAAGATTTTGAAATCCTGATCATGGACGAGGCCACTGCGGCTCTGGATATGGAGACGGAAAAGGCTGTAATGGATTCGATCAGACAGGTAAAAGGGAATAAAACGCTTTTGATGGTGACTCATCACATGAGTCTGGCAAATGAATGTGAACTGCTTTATAAAATAGAGAACCGGAAGATCGTCCGGATCAGATAGCAGAGGAGAATATGAAGTTATATAAAGAGAAACAGGAGTGCTGCGGATGTGGAGCCTGTGCAGATGTGTGCGTTAAAAATGCGATCACAATGA
Organism: uncultured Blautia sp.; assembly: GCA_944384185.1. GTDB lineage: Bacteria > Bacillota > Clostridia > Lachnospirales > Lachnospiraceae > Blautia. The sequence continues at coordinate 8,156 of CALWSM010000086.1, forward strand.
AAATGGATGAAGAAGGCTTTCTGTATCCGGCAGTGGATGAACAAAAATGCGTGTCCTGTCAGAGATGCTGGCAGGTGTGTCCTTTGAAAAAGGGGGCTGGTTTTCAAAAGAAGCACCGGTACTATGGAGCGGTAAACAAAGATCTGCGCGTACGGGAACGGAGTTCATCCGGCGGTGTTTTTTCTTTGCTGGCGGATTATGTACTGAATAAATCAGGATCTGTTTTTGCGGCAGGTTATGATCCGGAGATGAATGTCGTGCATATGGAGATCGCGGATGCAAAAAATCTTGACCGGGTGAGAAGATCAAAGTATGTCCAGAGTGATACAGGCATGATATTCCGGAAGATCCGGGCGAGACTGAAGGAAGGAACCTGGGTATTGTTTACAGGAACACCCTGCCAGGCGGAAGCGCTCCGGCTGTATCTGGATCAGGAATATGACCGGCTCATTATCGCTGATCTGGTGTGTTACGGGGCTTCCTCTCCACAGATCTGGCAGAAATATATCCGCTGGCTGGAACGAAGATACGGCGGAAAGATAGAAGAATATGATTTCAGGGATAAACGAAACCGGGATCATGGACATACGGTATCCTGGAAAAATGGAAAAGAAGAAAAGGCATATCCGATGTATAAGGATCCCTATAATCAGATGTACTTCCATAATTATACGATACGTCCGTCCTGTTTTCAGTGCCCGTTTTGTACGCCGGAGAGAAACAGTGATATTACGCTTGGGGATTTTTGGGGAGTTGAAAAGGTCAGACCGGAAATAGATGACCGGATGGGCGTGTCCCTTGTTATGACTCACTCGGAAAAAGGAGAAGCGGCCTGGTCGGATATCCGTAGGAAATGTGTGTCATTTGAATGTGAGAAAAAGGATGTCCTGCAGCCGCGTCTGCAGACACCGACAGAGCGTCCTGCCAGGAGATCCCTTTTTATGACTCTGTACAGGCATCTGCCCTTTTCAGTGATCCTCAGATTATTCCGAAGATAGTTTTTGGCGCTGTTCCGCCTTTATTTGGCATTAGAATAAGTTATAGCAGAACGAGATCAGAAACGGCACTGCCGCCGAGCAGATCACGCCGTTAAAAACGGACAGCACCACAGTCTCCCCGTC
>CALWSM010000087.1 GCA_944384185.1 uncultured Blautia sp.
ACCTTCATGATCTGATCCCACAAAGCACGGTAGCCTCTTCTGCCCCTCTGGAGCTCCAGAGTAGCCTCCAGGGCCTCGTTTTTATAGTCTTCGTCTTCTTTGGATTTTTTGCTGGCCGTAGGATAGATCTCTTCCAGTTCGCTGACTGTGAAAGGAGCCTCTTTGGGATATTCTCCCTGATACTCCTCATCAAAATACACAAGCTCCGGCTGCCGCCGGGAAAGCTCTGTGATGATCAGGCCCATCTGAAGTCCCCAATCTCCCAGATGCACATCTCCGATCACCTTATGTCCCAGAAATCTTCCCATCCGCTTAATGCTCTCTCCGATAATGGCGGAACGGAGATGGCCTACATGGAGAGGCTTAGCCACGTTGGGTCCGCCGTAATCGATCACGATAGTCCTGGGATTCTCTGTCTTCTCTACAGACAGATTCTCATCCCTGGTCATCTCATTTAAGTAAGAGGCCAGAAAGCTTCTGTTCACCTTCAGATTGATAAAACCCGGATTTACGGCCTGGGCAGACTCAAAAATACTTTTGTCCTGAAGCTTCTCAACCACGTCGTTTGCGATCATGATCGGCGCCTTTCTGTAAGCCTTGGCTGCGGCCATAGCGCCGTTGCACTGGTATTCGCACAGATCCGGACGGTTAGAGACCGTTACCTTACCAAATTTTTCTTCATATCCGGAAGCCTGAAAGGCTTCCATCATCACTTCTTCGATACAACCGATAATTGTCTTCATCTTTCTACTCCACTTCCACTTTTTTCGCTATGGTCACTGCCAGGGCTCCATGGCCGATATGGCAGGCGACGCTTAAGGACAGAGGCGCCATATAGACTTCTGTCTTAAAATTCTTTTCCAGTTCCCGCTTCCACTCCAGGGCTTCCTCTTCATTTCCTGTATAAGCTGCGTCCAGGCATATCAGGCCTTTCCCGGCAGCTTCCTGAAACCGGGTCTTCAGGTCCTTTTCAACAGCCTTGATCATGATCTTCTTCGCCTGCTTTTTCCCCCTGGCTTTGGAAAAGGCGTCCAGGCGCTCTCCCTGAATCTGAAGGACCGGTTTTAAATTCAGCACCGTACCCAGAGCGGCCGCCGCTGGGGTGATCCTGCCGCCTTTTTTCAGATATTTCAGAGTTTCCAGGGTAATATAAATACTGGATTCATGGCCCTCCCGTTCCAGCACTTCCCTGATCTGAGCCGCAGTTTTCCCTGTCTCTGCCAGCGCCAGGGCGTCCAGCACAGAACGGCGCTGAGTCACGGAGATACGCTGGTTGTCCACGACCTGCACCTTCCCTTTAAACTCTCTGGCCAGGACCATGGCGGTCTGGCAGGAATTGCTCAGGCCGCTGGACATGGGGATGTGCACCACTTCCTCATATTCCTGCAATAAGGTTTCCCAAAGTTCCATCACATCTGCCGGGGAAGGCTGGGAGGTCGAGATATCTGCCCCCTCTGTCAGCTTTTTATAAAATTCTTCCTGGGTGAGGGTGATATCTTCCAAAAATAATTGCTCATTGATATAAAAAGGCATAGGGAGAACGGAGATCCCCAGCTCTCTGCCCTGTTTCTGAGTAATTCCGCTGTTGCTGTCTGTCACAATAGCGATTCTCTTTTTTCCCATGATTTTCGGCTCCTTTTCCTGTTTTAGGTCACTATTTTTTATAATAGCATAGTATTTTCCCGAATACAATTACTTTTCTTTTTCCGAAAATAGATTTATGATAGAAAAAAGCGAAGAAAGGGAGGTTTTTCAATGGGATACAAATCAGGATCTTATGAAAATCAGGCAAAAACCATCATCAAAAATCTGGAAAAGCGAAATATGAAAGGGTATTACTGCGAGAACGGCAAAAAAGCTCTGGAGCTGGTAAAGACCCTCCTTCCTGCCGGGGCTCTTGTGACCAACGGCGGTTCTGAAACCTTAGTGGAAACCGGGATCATGGATCTGATCCGCAGCGGGGACTATGCATACATAGACCGGACGTCAGCAAAGACCCCGGAAGAAGCCAGGGCCTTATACGGCAGGATCGTTACTGCCGACTATTATCTTATGAGCACCAACGCCATCACCAGAGACGGCGAGCTGGTCAACGTAGACGGTGTGGGCAACCGGGTTGCCTGTCTTATAAACGGACCGGCCCACGTACTGGTCATCGCCGGCATGAACAAGGTAGTCCCCTCTCTGGAAGACGCTGTCCGCCGGGTACGGAATATCGCCGCCCCGCCGAACAGTATCCGGGTAGGAGCAAAAACCCCCTGTTCCGTCACCGGCTTCTGCGACAACTGCCAGAGTGAACAGTGCATCTGCTGCGAGACTGTGATCACCCGGCGCTCCAGGCAGGAGGGACGGATCACCGTAATACTGATAGGAGAAGAATACGGGTTCTGATCCGCCCTCCGGGCTTCTTTCCCACCCCGGCTCTGTCCTCATCCGCTCCTCCTCAGTGCCTCGATAGGGCTCAGGTTAGCGGCTTTTACGGAGGGCAGAAAGCCGAATACCAGGCCGATGACTGTGGAGAAGGCTACCGCAGCCCCGGCTGCCGGTATGCTGATCACCATTGGCGTGGAGGACATTCTGGCGATCACCGCTGCAAGAAGGATTCCGGCAAAGACTCCCAGAACGCCGCCTATGCTGGTAAGCACTGCGGCCTCTGTGAGAAACTGGCCCAGGATCCTTCTTTTATTTGCCCCAATTGCCTTCTTCAGGCCGATCTCCCCGGTGCGTTCTGTTACAGATACCAGCATAATATTCATAACGCCGATACCCCCCACCAGGAGAGAAATACTGGCGATCCAGAGCAGCTGCCGGTTCGTGCTTTCACTGATCTGCTGAAGTCCCTTGGCTTTTTCCATCATGTCCTTTGCCTTATATTGGATCGTCTCGTTCGTGGAATGGATCCTGCTGTTCAGGATCTCTGCTGTTTTCTTTCCTGCTGAACTCATGGCTTCCGGAGAGACAGCCTTCACCGATACCTGCTGCGGTTCGTCATATTGATAGACCACCGGCCATACGGCGCCCGGCATAAGCACCAGCCCGCCGCTGCCCGTATTGTAATAGGTGTAATATTCTTCCCGGTTATTGATCACCGGCTGGTACTCCTCTGTCTTCTTCACCACTCCTACTACGGAAAAGGGTTCTCCTTTTATCTCGATCGTCTTTCCGATCTCTTTTCCCTTCTCAAAAAAATTCGCCGCCGCCGTCTCATCTAAGAGGATCAGTTTTTTTGAAGCTTCATAGTCCTTTTCAGAAAATCCCCGTCCCCGTATGATCTGATAGCCGCAGGTATCCAGATAATCCTGGTCGATTCCCAGGACCATGCCGCCGTCCATACTTTTGTCCTGATAAAAAACACGGTCTGCATACTGGCGCATCTGATAAAAGGTGACTTTCTCCACTTCCTCCAGATCCAGGATCTCCTCTTTCTGTTCCCGGGTGACCACAGGCACTCCCTGGGGAAGTCCCTCATACTCTATCTGATATTCCCCTCCGTTTCCGTTAAGGATCACTTCTATGACGTTGTCGCCTTCGCCGATAAGATTTTTCTTGATCTGCTCATTGGTCCCTTCGATAGTCGATACAATAGAGATCAGTGCGGCGATTCCGATGATAATGCCCAGCATGGTCAGGAAGGAACGCATTTTATGAGCCCAGATCCCCTGAAAAGATAATCTTATATTCTCGATCATACGCTTTCCTCCTAATACGTCATATACAGGTCTTCAATGGAAGCCTCCCGTGTCCTGGCGCCTTCCCGCACGTTCTTTCCATAAGGGAATGCCAGGCTGTCTTCCGGATCGATCCCTTCCTTGATCTCTACTGTGGATCCATAGAAGGTTCTTCCTGTAGTCACCTTCTGCTTTTTCAGGCGCTGATCTTCTCCCGCTTTGTAGACAAACTCTTCGCCGTTCTGAGTCCGTATATACTCTCTGCTGATAAAGATCCCTGTGATCTCGCCCTCTTCTGCAGGCATGTCCATGGAGACCATCTCATTGGCCTTAAAGCCTTCTCCCTCCCGGATCACCGCTGTAAAGGGGTAATAGGACTGTTCCTGCATACCGCTGGCATACCCTTCCTGGGGATAGGGAGATACTTCTGTGATCTCAGCCTGGAAGCTCATCTGGGATTCATAAGCCATACCCGTAACCATCTGTCCCGGTTTCACGCTGTCCAGCTGATACTCTCCTGCCATTCCCTGTATGTAGGCTCCCGCAGCGCTTTCCACTATGATAAAAGGCTCTCCGTCTGTCTCGCCCCTGGCCGGGTCTCCCACTTTTTTCACAGTGCCGTCCAGTGTGCTTTTTATCACTTCTCCTTCAAGCTGCTGTTCTACCTTTTTGATCTTCAGATCTGCTTCTTTTATACTCAGATCCGTATCTGAGATCTCTTTTTCCTTCTCGCTGACTGCTTTTTCCAGTTCTTCTTTGGTGTATCCCTGGATGATCTCTTCTTCCGGGATAAATTCTACAAAATCCCCCGGAATATCCACCCACTCCTCCTCCCCGGGCATTTCCTCTTCCGGGGGAGTGACTGTGTCCCAGGGATCGTTTCCCAGATATGTGCGGAACCATACTTCCGGCTGTACCGCCTCGGCAATGGTATTTCCGTCCAGGAGCATGGCGGCCAGCAAGACGCCCTCCTCCTGATCCCCGCCTCTTACCTCCAGCAGACAGTATACCGGTATCCGGCTTCTGTCTCCCGTCTCGTCAAAACCTCCGGCCCAGTTCAGAAAAGCGCCTTGTATCAGCACATTTTTCTTACATAAAAAACGGTAAGGATCCTCCCTGGTACCGGTTCCTTTCAGAGGAATGGCGTTTTCCCGAACGCCCTCCTCTTCCGGATCTTCCTGCTGGTCAAGATTTATATCCTTATACAGCCGGCCATAGACTCCCGAAGGCTTCGGAAGCTCTGTCTCCGGCTCTTCAGGTTCCTCCGGAGCTTCCGGGTCTGTGGGTTCTTCCACTGTTCCCGGGGCTTCCGGATCGACAGGTTCTTCCGGAGCTTCCGGGTCTTCCGGATCGGCAGGTTTCTCCGGAGCTTCCGGGTCTTCCGGATCGGCAGGTTCCTCTGGAGCTTCCGGGTCTTCCGAGCCGGCAGGTTCCTCCGCTGTCCCGGGAGCTTCCGGACCGACAGGGATCTCTGCACCCTCAACTTCTGAAGCGGCTGTTTTTTCTGTCCTGACATCTTCCCGGAGAGCGCCCAGAAATTCCACCTGGTAGTCCCCGGAGGCCGCCGCAGCCTGGGCTTTGTCTTTTTTCAGTTTTTCCAGTTCCTGCTCCAGGCCCCTTTTCCTGATCTCCAGCTGCTGGCGGCTCAGCTTCTCTGTCTCCAGCTGGATATCCACTAACGTCATATCGTAAGAAAGCAGCGGATCTCCTTTTTTTACCTCCTGCCCTTCCTGGACATGGACCGAGGAGACGATCTGCTTATCCTGCAGATGGACTTCCTGGGAAACCTGGGAAACGATGGTCCCTTCCAGGCTGGTGCCGTTCTGCCAGATGCTCTGGGAAAGCTGGGAAACCGGATACACCTCTACCTTAGAACTTCGGAAATTCTGGGCAAGATACCAGCCGCCGATCCCCAGAACCGCAAGACCGGCTGCTGTGATCACGATTACTTTTTTCTTTCTCTTCATATCCTTCCCCCTATAATTCCGACGGTATTTCTTCCGATACGCCTTCCTCTAAAGGCGTCTCTTCTCCGTAGGCTTCCCCGGTATCCTCCTCATAGGCCTGGGCGGGATCATGGGTGGTCTTCGTACCCTCTTCAAGAAAATCCTGGGGATAAGCCACATAATCTCCGCTGTCTATCCCTTTCTCGATCTTATACTGCATCATCTCTTCATCATAAGCGCCCAGGACCACCTCTCTTTTTTCCAGGGCGCCGTCCTTTTCCGCCCAGACATAAGGTTCCTTATCCAGACCGGCAATAAAGGCTTCGTTCAGCCACACCCCCGGCTCTCTCTGAGACAGTCCTGTATCGTGTTCTATATAGACATGCTGTCCCAGCAAAAGTCCCTGGGAAGACTCCAGATCTACATAAAAGGGATAGGAGGTGGAAGTCGTCTGTCCGCTGTCTTCGGAGCCTGACATATAATAGGTATTGCTGTTATTATTCTGAGGGTTCTTTGTGTCCACTGCAGAATAAGTTCCCGTCCATACCTGGTCCTCATCTACTCTGGAACGTACTACAGCCAGGCTTCCCTCTATAATCTCTCCGATATTCTGCTCATTTACTCTTCCCTTAACCCGGTATTCTCCTGTAGCCAGTATGGTGATAAAAGCCTGGCCGGAAGAGTCTCCGTACATGCTCATCCCTGTCTGTTCCTGATTCTGTACAGACTTTACCACGCCTTTCATATCGCTGGTAACCGTAGAATTATCAATCTGACTTTGGATCCGGTTGATCTCTACCTCTTTTGCCTTTCTGTCGTACTCGCTTTTCTTCAGATCCATCTGAGCGCTTTGGATCTGGGTTGTATAAGAAAACTGTTCCTCCTCAGGAGCATTTTTCTTTTCCTTTTCCAGCTGCTGGATCTGCGCCTGGAGATTCGCCATCTCTCCGGCCGCCCGTTCCAGATCCAGGCGGGCCTGCTGGATATCCATCTCCAGCGACGCCGTATCGTATGTAAAAAGAGGGGTCCCCACCTCCACGTCGTCGCCGGCCTTTACCAGAACTTCCCTGATCTCCCGCTCCGGATCTTTGGGGATCTCCGATGTTTTCTGTGATTCCACTACGCCTGCCAGACGCTGGGTTCCGGACATAGCGTTCATGGAAGATACACGCATAACATAGGCCAGATCCTCTGTCTGCTTTCCTCCCCCTCCCCGGACAAAAAAGATCCCCGCCGCCAGACCGCCTATGCAGACCGCCCCGCAGACTCCGCAAATAATCTTATACTTTTTGTTCATAGAATCCTCTTTTCCTTTTGTATCTGTTTATCTTCGATTTTTCTCAGTATATCAGAAAATTTCTCTTAAGTCCTGAAGTATTTATTAAATTTTCAAGTAATTTTTTAAGATTTTCTTTCGGATATATATAAATAATAAAATATGTCGAAAAAAGCGGAAATTTGTCTATAAACGGCGAAATAGGATTTTTTTCGTTGAAAATAAAGTTAATTTGTTGATTCTTTGGTATGCTGTATGCAGCCTGAGAAAGGAGTGCTTCTATGAAAAAAATCGAGATCTTAATCCGCCGTCTTGGTATCTGCTCCGTATACCGTGGCTACTATTATCTTGTCTATGCTGTAGAACTGGTCCTTTGCGATGAAGAGTACCTTCTTTTTATGACCAAGCGCCTCTATCCTGACATCGGGAAACACTTCCACACATCTGCCTCCAATGTAGAACGTTCTATCCGCACAATTGTAACAATCTGCTGGAATGAAGGAAATCGTGAACTGCTAAATCGTATCGCCGGTTACCGGCTTCTCCGCAAACCTACCACAGGTGAATTCATCTCCATCCTTGCCTTTCATTTGAAAGTACAAAGCTGAAAAGTGCCAAAAAGAGCGTCAAAAAGGGCGATGATCTGCCAGTTGCATGTTTTTTCCAACTCTGTTAAAATAAGGGCAGGGTTTTACCCCTCCATCCGCCTAAGGATGCCGGGGAAGCAAAACCCTCGACCAGGATATCCGGGGATTACTGTGCGCTCCCATAATCCTGGCATCATTGAATTACTATATCAGGAGATAAAAAATGGGTTTTAAAAAAACAAAAGTTCTTCTGGGGGTTGTCCTGTCCGGAATCTTTCTTCTGAACGGCTGCGCCTCCAAAAGTGAACGTTCTGCCAGAGAATCTGTGAAACAGGAACTGGAAAAGCTGCAAAGCTCTGACAGTCAGTTGATACTAAATGCCATAGACAGCCAGGAGCTTCTTCCTTCTTCTCAGGACGGGGACAGCTCTGCGGAAGAAATCAGCGCTATTTATTCTCTGTTTTATAAGGATTTTTCCTTTAAGATAAAAAAAGTGCGCATAGATAAGGACAAAGGCACCGGCAAAGCTGTGACTGAGCTCACGCTCCTTGACGCCTGCAGCCTGGCGAAAGACTATTCAAAATCTTTGCTGGAGAAGCAAGTGGAACTGGAAGCCGATCCCGAAGAAGTAAAATTTTCCCTGGCGGATTCCTGTCTGCTTCTGAAAGAACTGCTGGAAGAAAAAGAATATGATACGGAAACCTCTGAGACGGAGATCCCTCTGAAAAAAGAAGGAGATTCCTGGACCGTAGTACACACTGAGGAACTGGACAGTCTGCTTACCGGAAACTTCGCTTCTTATATGTCGGATTCCCGTCTGCTTTCTCCTTCTGAGATCGTGGACGCCCACTTTTCGGCGATCAAAGGTTTTGACAGCGAACAGCTGAATATTTATTTATCCCTTGACCAGCTTATAGATACCGACGATTCCTACAGACATTCTCTGGCTATGGCTATTGGCGGTCAGATCCATAAAGCCTTTGACTACGAAATCACAGGAGAGGAACAGAAGGACAGCGAGGCCGAAGTCCAGGTTTCCATTACAAGCCCGGATTTTGAGAGTATTCTGGCTTCCTATCAGCAACAGCTCAGCCAGTGGGTGAAAACCTCCGAATCTCTGTCCGGCGGAGCCCAGGGAAGGCGGGATAAGGAGCGCTCTCTGCTGCTTTCCGCTATTGAGAATAACCAGGATAAGGTTTCAAAGGATATCGGCATTCATCTTTATAATGACGGGATCAACTGGAAGATCCAGATGGATTCCAATATAGCCGGAGCTGTTTTCGGCGATATCCCTTCAGCCATCGATTCTGTCTCCCAGGACGTGGAATAACCGGCGGGAGCCAATATATAATAAGACCGGAAATCACATGGAGTTCCCACGGGTTTCCGGTCTTTTCTTTATATCCTTATCTGCTTTTCTTTTTTATTCTTCCTGCTCTTCCCTGGCCACCACTGCGATCCCCAGCTCTTCAAGCTGCTTTGGATCTACCACGTCGGGAGCCTCTGACATGAGGCAGGAAGCGTCTTTCACTTTCGGGAAAGCGATCACGTCCCGGATCGAGTCTTCCTTTGCCATGAGCATGACCAGACGGTCCAGGCCATAGGCCAGCCCCGCATGAGGGGGAACCCCGTATTTAAAGGCGTCCAGAAGGAA
>CALWSM010000088.1 GCA_944384185.1 uncultured Blautia sp.
TCATACGGTCGATCCCAAGGGCAAGGGACTGGACTACCAGTACATCCGAGAACTTATCCACCACCAGTCCCGGCAGGAAATCCGCCTCTCCGAAGATCACCCGGCAGCTGCTGGTATCCACCGTCCGCTTTCTGTATTCCCACGCGTCCTGTACTCTTTTTTTCAGAAATTCCCGGTCAATTTCCACATCGCTTCTTCTGCTCATCATCCGGATACGGATCTTGGAATTCTGATTGATGAATCCCTTTCCCATAGGATAGCCGTCAAAATCATGGACCAGGACAATGTCCCCGTTCTCAAAGCTTCCCATGATACTTTCGATCTCATTGTCATAGATCCAGGGGCCCCCTGCTTTCAGAGTTCTCCCCTCGCCCTTTTTCAATGTTACAATAGCGTTATGCATTCTCTCATCCTCTGTCTTTCTATCTTCCATTCAATTCTTTTCTTACCCTTTTCCAGTCGGGAAAAAAACGGTCCATATACGCCTGGAATTCCTTTCCATGGCCCGGCACCAGCAGATGGACCAGTTCATGGGTCACTACATACTCCAGGCATTCCCGGGGGTATGCCGCCAGCTGGATATTCAGCCAGATCCTCTTTTTCTGGATATTGCAGCTTCCCCACCGGGTCTTCATATCCCGTAGTTTCCATTCCAGGGCATGCAGTCCTGTAACCCTCTCGCATTTTTGGATCACCTGGGGCAGTGCTTCCAAAAGCTGCCTTTTATACGCCTCTTTTTGTGCTTTCCTTTCCTCTTCCGTAAGCTGCCGGCCGGCATCCGTCTCCCTCCTGCGCCTGTCCAGTTTTTCTCTGGCAGCCAGGATCCAGTCCCATTTTTCAATAACAAAAGCTTCTATGGTTTTCCCCGGCATTCTCTCCGGAGCAGAGATCCGTATTGCGCCGTCGGCAGGGGAGATCCTGAGATACAGGTTCTTGATCTTCTTTTTTTCCACCTGTATATTTTCGCCTTTTATCTGTAGCCATATCTGCTTTTTTTCCTCTTTTTTCACGATAAAGCCTCCCGGTTGGAACCCGCCAAAGCCGTTCCTGTATCCTGGTCTTCCCAGTCCTTAAAAACCTCTCCCCAGCTCTTTACCGGAGCCTGGATCACAACTTGTTCCCCGGTAAAAGGCTGAAGAAACGACGCCCTTGCACAGTGGAGGGCAAGCCCCGGGAAATAAGGATTTTCCCCTGTACCGTATAGCCTGTCTCCCAAAAGAGGATGGCCCAGCCAGGCCATATGCACCCGGATCTGGTGGGTCCTTCCCGTAAAGATCTCCCATCTGGTCAGGGTTGCATCCTCCAGAAGCTTCAGAGCCTGATAACGGGTATCTGCTGTTTTCCCCTCCGGCGTCACCTGCATTTTCAGCTTTTCCCCGGAGATTTTTCCTATCGGTTCCCGGATCCTTCCCTCTGGATCATTGAGACGGCCCTGCGCCAGCCCTATATATTCTTTCCGAAAAATCCCCTTTATTTTCTGCTCTCCCAGCCGGGCTCCCGCCGCCTGGTTTTTCGCCAGGATCACCACTCCGGAGGTATCCTTATCCAGCCTTCCGATGATCCTCACCGGACAAGGCTCTCCTCTTTTTTCAAAGAGGCCTGCCGCCAGATTTCCCAGAGAATCCCGGTAATGGCCCCGTCCGGGGTGGCAGGGCATCCCTGCCGGTTTGTTCACCGCCAGGATATCCGGATCCTCGTAAAGGATTTCCAGTTTTCCCTCCATGGGAATGACTTTTCCTGTGTTTTCTGAGCGCTCCTCCAGGCAGACGGTAAGCACCTCCCCCGGCGCTCCCACATAGGAGATCCGCCGCTTTTTCCCGTTAATGCAGATCCCGTTTTCCCGGAATTTCGCCTGGCTGATCTGCCTTTTCGTAAGGCCCAGGGACTTTTCCAGTACCTTTTCCAATGGCTGGCAGGCTGTTTTCTCATCTAAGATCAATTCCAGCTTTTTCATCTTTAATATGCAAGGACTTCATAGCCGTCTTCCGTAACCAGGACCATGATCTCCCACTGGGCGGAAGGTTTTCCATCTTCCGTATACACGGTCCAGCCGTCGCTGTCATCTACAAAAATCTCATGGCTTCCCATGTTGATCATAGGCTCAATGGTAAAGATCATCCCCGGCGCCAGAAGCATACCGGTTCCCGCCTTTCCGATATAGCCCACCCAGGGGTCTTCATGAAATTCCAGGCCTACTCCATGGCCGCCGATCTCCCGGACTACCGAATAGCCGTTTGCATGGGCGTGATCATAAACCGCCTGGCTCATATCTCCCAGAAAGCCCCAGGGTTTTACCTGGGCAAGTCCCTTTTCCACACACTCCTTTGTCACATCTACCAGCCGCTGTTTTTCCGGGCTGACCTTGCCGATACAGAACATTCTGGAGGAATCGGAAAAATATCCGTCCAGGATCGTAGACACGTCTACATTAACAATATCTCCTTCCTTCAGCACGATTTCCTCCGAAGGGATCCCATGGCAGACCTGATCGTTTATGGAGGTACATACGCTCTTGGGATACCCTTCATAATCCAGGGGCGCTGGGATAGCTCCCCCTTCCGTAGTGATCCGGTAAACCCAGTCGTCGATCTCCTGGGTGGTGATCCCTGCCTGTATATGGGCCGCCACATAGTCCAGCACCGCTATATTGATCTTTGCGCTTTCCTTTATCTTCTCAATCTGCGTCGGCGTCTTGATAATATCGTGAGACGGGATCAGAACGCCTTTATTTTCATACATTTTCAATTTCTCATCAAAAGCCTCATGGCATTTTTTATATTTCTTTCCGCTTCCGCACCAGCAGGGTGCATTCCGCTCCAGCAGCTCCATCTTCTTTTCCTCCTGTTCCAACAATGCCGAAAAACAGCCCTTTCTCTTTTTTCTTCTTATTTTATAAGATGTCCGACTGTTCTGCGGCTAGTATAGCACGATTTGCCGGTTCAGGCAATCATCTGCAGGCATAGGGCCGCCCTTGCCCCGGACAAAAAGTGAGAATATTCCATTGGTTTTTATTAATTTATAATTTTCTGATATTTTAATATATTTTTACTATTAAAACTGTTTATAATATATTTCATTTTAAATTATCGAAATTATAGGTTGACAAATCCGGAATTCACTGCTATACTTTAAACATAAAATAAACCAGACGAAAAAAGAACAGAAAGGACTGATACCACCAAAATATTAAAACACGACTCATAATTTAAAAGAAAGGACGGTACGGACCACCAGAAATTTAAAAGATTAAAAAACAAAGGACTTGCAAAATACGAAACGAGGTATTCTCCAATGGATAATGAAATACGTTAAAAGGCAACATTCCGAAATAAAATTCAGAATGTTGCCTTTTTCATTGTCTTCTTTATTATGAGATCAGATCAGAACCCGCAGCGCTCCGAAAACTCCCGCACTGGCTGTAGCCATGATGATCCCGGCAAGAACCACGCCCAGCATAACTGCGATCACGCTGGACTTAAAATCCATATCCAGGATGCTGGCCGCCAGGGTGCCTGTCCAGGCTCCTGTCCCCGGAAGGGGGATCCCCACAAAAATCATCAGCGCCACAAAAAGGCCTCTGCCTGCTTTTTCCTGCAGCTTCTTTCCTCCCCGCTCTCCCTTTTCCAGACACCAGGAAAAGAACTTTCCGATCACAGGCTTATCCGCTCCCCAGATCAGCACCTTTCTCGCAAAGAAATAAATAACCGGCACCGGGAGCATATTCCCCAGGATCGCAATGATATAATACTGAACAAAAGGAAGGTTCATTGCCTCTGCTATAGGGATCGCACCACGAAGCTCAATCAGCGGGACCATAGCTACAAAAAAAACAATCAGATATTGTGTTAACATGTATTTCTCCTTTTTCTCCGTTTCATTTCCCGCCTCTCGGGCAGGGTATACTATAAAGGGCTGCTGCTGTAAGACCTTCTTTACAGCGACAGCCCAAATATATCATTCTTTCCTGCGGGAAGCAAGTATTTCCTGCTGCAATCCCGGTTTTTTTACAAAGATTTTACAGAAAGCTCTATTCCGTTCTCTCATCCCCCCAGAAGAACAGCGCCACCGTTCCCGGTCCCGTATGGGTGCCGATCACCGTTCCGATGCTGTTGATCATCACCCGGCCGTTCAGCTTTGGAAATTTTTCTTCGATCATATCCGCCACTTTTCTTGCGTCTTCCTGGCAGGCGGAATTGGAGATATAACACTTTCCGCTGTAGTCCAGCCCATCCTGGGCATGGGTTTCCATTCTCTTCACCATCTCCCGGATCACCTGTTTCTTTCCTCTGTATTTATTTCTGGGAATCAGCTTTCCCTCGTTGTTTACATTCATCAGAGGACAGATATTCAGGGCCTGTCCGAAAAATCCCGATACTTTGGAAATCCTGCCTCCCCGGATAAAGCTGGTAAGATCGGTAGAGAAAAACCAGTGGTGGAGCTTATTTTTGTTTTCTTCGATCCATCTGGCGTTTTCTTCCAGATCCATGCCCTTTTCCTGATTCTCCAGAGCCTTGTCTAACAGAAGCCCAAAGCCTGAAGAGGCTGCCAGAGAATCAATGACCACTACTTTCCGGCCCGGATACTTCTCCTCCATCTGCAGCTTGGCCATATTGGCGGAATTGATGGTTCCGGAAATACCGCTTGACAGGGTAAGATGAAGGACGTCCTTCCCTGCCTGCAGCACCGGCTCAAACAGCTTCATATACTGTTCTGTGTTTACCTGTGCCGTGGTGGGCTGCGCTCCGTCAGCGATCATTTTGTAAAAATCTGCAAAGGAAATGGTTTTCCCCAGGTCGTCCGGATATTCCTTCCCATCCAGCAGAAAATGAAAGCAGGCGTAAGGAACTTTTTTCTCCTCAAAATAAGAAGCCGGCATATCTGCAGTAGAACAGCATGTAATCACATATTCACTCATAAAATTCTCCTCCCAAGATCATCTTCGATCAATCCAATTTCAGGATCATTTCCAGGATCCTTTTTGCGCAAAGCTTTATCTCTTCCCGGCTGATCAGGCCTTTCTCCAGAGCCATGAGCAGTCTGTCCGGATAACCGCAGCCCATCTTGATGTCGTTTCCTGCCTTCGCCTCTTTATAGTGCTCTCCTTTTGTCCACCAGTCTGTAGTGACGATGCCCTGAAAGCCCCATTCGTCTCTCAGGATGCCGGTAAGCAGGTCTTTATTCTCGGAAGCTCTGCGCCCGTTGATCAGATTATAAGAAGACATGATCGTCCATGGATCCGACTCTTTCACCACGATCTCAAAGCCTTTCAGATAAATCTCTCTGAGCGCTCTTTCAGAAACTCTGGAATCGCTGTCTTTCCGGTTGGACTCCTTATTATTGCAGGCAAAATGCTTTACAGAGGCCGCCACATGCTGGGACTGGATGCCCCTTACCATTGCAGCCCCCATTTTTCCTGCTACCAGGGGATCTTCCGAATAATATTCAAAATTTCTTCCGCAAAGAGGGCTTCTGTGGATATTCATGGCCGGCGTCAGCCAGATGCCGATATTATTTTCTCTTACCTCTTTCGCTCCGGCTGCCCCCACTTCCTCTACCAGTTCCGTATTCCAGGTACAGGCCAGCATGGTGGCGCAAGGCCAGGCTGTTGTATACACATGGCATTGGGGCTGGATCCTGAGACCTGCAGGGCCGTCTGCCGTCATCACATTAGGCACTCCGTATTCTCTCAGATTGCCCATCCCGTAGGTGTTCGCCACTCCTGTATTTGGCTGTCCGCCCAGCAGCTCCGCCAGATCCCGGTCTGAAAGCTGTTCCATAAATTCCTCCAGGGTAAGCTTCCCTTCGGCGACCTCCCTCAACTGGTGTTTTTCTGAAGCTTTCATTTCTTTCCGGAGCGTCTGTCCATATCCTCTGTCTGCCGGCTCCATACCTTCCAGCAGATCCATATCCTGAGCCGGAAGTCCCAGAGGCTCCGTCTCCTGTTCTCTCTCCGGCAGCAGCTCATAGGAGCCGTCTCCGGTAAGACGTTTCGGAAGCTTACAGGGCGCCGCTTTGCCGGTAAGCTGGCAAAGGATCCGATCCTCCTCCAGAACCCAGGGCGTTCCCCACTTTTCCAGATTTTCTGCGGAATTTCCCACATAAAAACCGTATTCTCCGGCTTCCAGTACATAAGCGGCTCTGCTGATCTTCCCCATATCGTCAAAAGACGCCATGGAAGATACCGGAAACTCCAGAAGCATTGTCTGGCTCTCTCCCGGCGCCAGCAGACGGGTTTTCCCGAAAGCACCCAGCTCCAGGGCCGGCTTGCCCAGTTTGCCCTGAGGAGCGCTGTAATATACCTGTACGACCTCTTTTCCGCCTCTTTTTCCCAGGTTGGTAACCTCTGCCTTTACCTTCACCTGGCCGTCCTCGATCTTCAGATCCTTTGTGCAGATCTCAAATTCTGTATAGGATAGTCCATATCCAAAAGGATAGATCACTTTTTCCTTTGCCTGAGGGAAGGTCTCAAAATACCGGTAGCCTACATATATATCTTCCTCATAGTTTACATAATCCAAAGACTCGTGGAAGCTTTCGGAAGACGGATAATCTTCCAACGTTCCGGCGAAGGTATCAGTGAGCTTCCCTGAGGGATTCACATCTCCGCACAGAATATCCGCCGCAGCCAGACCGCCTTCCATTCCTCCCTGCCAGGCCAGGAGCACTGCCGATATCTTCCCGTCCTCTTTAAACCAGGAAGTATCCAGCATGCCGCCTACATTCAGGACTACCGCCACATGAGGGAAGGCTGTCTTTACCTTTTCCACCATCTTTTTTTCCGCCTCGGTCAGACAGAAATCTCCGTTTTCAAAGATCTTTGCGGAAAGCTGCGCCAGAGACTGGTCTCCGCCGGCAAAAGCCTTATCTGCAATACTCTTTCTGTCCCAGCCTTCTCCGGAATACCGGCAGATGGTTATGACCGCCGTATCCGTAAAGGCTTTGGCACGGGTCAGCAGCTCATCGGGCACCTCAGGCTCCACGGTCATTCCCGGGCAGTATCCCCGGGCATACTGATCCCGGATCTCCTTTTCATAATACTCGGCAGCCGGCCAGAAAATTTCTACCTTTCCTTCCTGCTCCTTGGTCTTCAGCCCTTCCATAAGATTCCTGGTATAGGCCACTGTCACGTCGCCGCTTCCGCCGCCGCCTTTTACATAGTCTGTGCAGGCTTTACCAAATACAGCCAGCTTCTGTCCTTTCCGGAAAGGCAGCAGAGCTCCTTCATTTTTCAGCAGTACCATGCCTTCCGCCGCTGCTTCTCTGGAAAGCCGGATATGCTCCCGGCTTCCGGTTACTCTTCTCCCCTCTTCTCCCAGAGGCAGACAAGGCTGATAAAAAAATCTCGTCCATTTCTCCATAATGCAGTTCCTCCCACTACAGTTCATATTTATCCATATACAGCCATTCACTTTTGGCGCAATTTGTGAAATCATTATAACACTTTTCAAAGTAAGATAACAGAAAAATCTATCCCGATCTAAAACCATATGCAGAAAAAACCTATAAAATTTATATTTTAATTAAATCTCTTGCATAATTTATCTATACACTCCATTTATTATCCGGAGAATTTATGCATATAATATATAAAATTTTTCGGGAGCGTGTAAAATGGACTACTCAAGGATTGGGGAAAGAATCAAAGAATATCGTGAAAAGCTGAAAATGACACAGCAAATGTTAGGCGAAGAAACCGATTATTCTGTCCAGCATATCAGTCACATTGAAACCGGAAAGACCAAACTCAGCGTACAATGTCTCCTGGATATTGCCAATGCCCTTCATGTGTCTGTAGACGAGCTGGTATGTGGATATACGGCTGCTTCTTCTGTCATTTTAGACCGGGAGATCAAAGAACTCCTGGATGACTGCACGCCTCAGGAGAAGCAGATTCTTCTGGAAACAATGAAAAGCCTGAAAACCAGCTTAAGAAAAAGCAAAGATACCTGAGCAGCTCCAAACAGAGCCTGCCGGCTCACCGCAAAAGAAGGACCCCTGGCTTACGGAAAGCCTCCGGTCCTTCTTTGTTTTCCGTCTATGTTTTTTCACTGTCTCTTTTACTGTTTATTGGAAGACAGTCTGGTTTTTATAATTCAACGCAATGTAGCTTTTCCCTCTGTTAATTGAAATTTCCTGACCGGACTCATCATAAAATCTCAGATAAGAGTTTTCGTTATTGGGTTCCTTAGACCAGATGATCTTCTGAACGCCTCCGTTGGATACATAATATCCCACTGAGTCCTGGCCTCCGTCCCAGTCGATTTTTTTACGTCCCACATCGTCCCGGATAGAAATATCCGTTTCCAGTACAAAGACATTGGTGAAAGCCAGCTGTTCTCCGGTTTTTCCATCGACCTGATTTTCTCCGTTAATCTGTTTCAGATACACTTTTTTCTCCGGGTCATAGGTGAACTGAGAGGATTGAGCGCCAAAGCTGATCTGTACGCTGGTACAGTCGCCGCCCTTGGGTTTCAGCTGTTCCTCCATGCCGTTAAACGGGAAGGCGGCTCCCTTCTTATCTTCCTTCAGATCAGTACGCATTCCCTGGGATTCAATATAGGAAACCAGTCTCGTCCCGTCAAAATATCCGGTATGCTCCAGAGAATATCCCTGGTTTAGCTTATCCTGATCTCTTCCGAAAAGTCCCCCGGTATTGGTGATCCCTTCAATCTGGTCCAGATCCAGGGCTTCCAGATAATCCGCAATGGTGTCATCAATTCCCCAGTTTACATAAAATGCATCAAATCCTTGGGACAGGGCCGGAAAATAGTAGCGGCAGCTGCGGATCGGGCAGATCTTGGGTACCTGTGTATAATCTCCATATAAAGCCATAAATCTGGTTGCGTCTCCCTCCACCGGGATCTCAAAAATAATATCCGCCTGTCCTACGCCATACTGAGGCATTGCATAGGAAACATTATTCACCATAACAGCCACCGGCCGTTTCCCGATAGCCCCGTCTGTCAGATCCGCCACTCC
>CALWSM010000089.1 GCA_944384185.1 uncultured Blautia sp.
TTTCATGCAAGCATGAAATCCATGACCTTTCGGCCCTGGTGTCACAGGTATTTGAACAGCTCGCTGGCTGCTTCTTTTTTGACGGTTTCCTGTACGTCTAATACCTCTACCCGAACATTTCTGCTCCCGAACTGGATCTCAAGGATATCTCCTGCCTTTACCTGGGCAGACGCCTTGGCAGGTTTTCCGTTGATGAGCACACGGCCTGCATCGCAGGCTTCGTTGGCCACGGTTCTTCTCTTGATCAGACGGGATACCTTTAAATATTTGTCAAGTCTCATTTTTTATTATGCGTTTACTAAATCCTTTAAAGCCTTTCCAGCTTTGAATTTTGGAGTTTTGGAAGCTGCGATCGTCATAGTCTCTCCTGTCTGAGGATTTCTTCCTTCTCTTGCAGCTCTCTCGGAAACTTCAAAAGTTCCGAATCCGACTAACTGAACTTTCTCGCCTTTTTTCATTTCCTCGGATACCACATCAATGAATGCCTTTAAAGCTGCTTCTGCATCTTTCTTGGATAACTGTGTTTTTTCTGCCATAGCAGCAACCAATTCTGTTCTGTTCATGAGTATTTCCTCCTAAATATAAATCAAACTAAAAGTCTACCGTTATCACGGTCTACAGTTATTTATACCGTTTTTCCTATAGTTTGTCAAGCATATCTGGAAATTTCTCAGGCTGTAAAAGCACTTTCCGCAAAATTTCTCCATTTTTCTCTCTGCTCCCGCAATTTTTTCAGCTTTTCCAGGTTTTTTTCCGAGATCCATGCCTTATTATGGGTATAATAATAATTCGCCAGCTTCCAGTATTTTTCCGGATAAGAAAAACGGATCCTGAGATTTTCTGTCTCTTCCCGGGAAAGAGGACGTACCTGCTGATAGGCCAGAAGAATCTTTCTTCCAAGCTCCAGATCCCACTGATGTTTTTCCAGGATTTTTCTCATAAACCGATAGAGATCCCCCGTCTGAATGTCGTAATTCCACTTGTCAAAATTTGTCACGGCTCTCACCTCTCCCTGGAAAAAGAGGATATTATGCTGGTTGAATTCCCCATGACAGACCGCTCCTCTTGCAAGCTCCCGCTGACGCAGCTTTTCATACCCGGAGGTTTTCAGTCTCTCCAGTGCTTCCTCCCCATGTCCCAGAAAACAGCAGATCGTATCTAAAAGCTCCTGTTCAAATGGATTTTTCCTCCGTTTCTCCAGAATAAATCTCCGGATTTTCCGCAATTCCCGGTTATGGCGCTGGAATTCGCTGCACAGGGATTCCCGTATATAATGACTCTGTACCGGCATACACATGGATTTATGTAAACTTGCCAGGGCAGAAACCCCTTTGCAGATCTCCGCTTCATTGCGTGTGTCGCATTCCTTTCCCTCATACCATTTTTTTACAATATAGGGAATCTTTTCATGATCTCCCGATATATAGGATCCCTCCTTATTACTCAGGATCTGATCCGTCCCTATGGGAGAGGTATCGGAAAGCTTATCCAGCAGCTTTGCCTGGTGCTCCAGCTTCTTAGGAGTCCCCCAGTATTCCCGGATCATCACAAGTCCCTCCTGGGTCTCGCAGATCAGCGCCCCTCTCCCCCGGTATACAGCCCCGGCATCCAGCCCGTACTGTTCTAACACGCTCAGGCCACGGTCATACACATTATTCTCCCCCTTCTTTCATGTCCCTTTCATTGTATGCTGGGGGATCCTGGGTTAGAAGGGATTCAGATAAGGGACAGGAGATATTCTTTTGTGTTTTTTTCCGGTTCCTCTAAAACAATTTCCAAAAATCTGTCCAGAGTTTCTCCGATCTCCTTTCCCGGCTTCATTCCGGCCTGGATCAGATCCTTTCCGGACACAGCCAGATCTTTTATAGACACACATTCTTTTTTTTGAAGGATCTCCCGGTAGATTTCTCCAAGCTTCTCCAGCCATTCCAGCTTTTCCTCCCGGCGGCAGCTGCTCTGGGCCATAATATCCCCTCTTCGCACTTCCAGGAGAAGGGGGAACAGCTCCGTGCCCGTCTTAGAAAGAGCTCTTCGCACAGACCGGGGATCTGCCGGCCAGGGACACTCATGCCAGTAGACCAGCTTTCCCACCTTATGAATGGTATCGTTGTCAAAACGGAGCCTTTTCAGCACGGTCCTGGCAATTTTCTCGCTCTGCGCCGGGTGGCCATAGAAATGGTCAACGCCCTTTTCATCTCTGGTCCTGGTTTCTGCTTTTCCCAGATCATGGAAAAGCATAGTCAGCCGCAGGATCCGGTCGGCTCTCACAGCTTCCAGGGCCTTCAGGGTATGTTCCCCTACATTGAAGCAATGATGGGGATTTTCCTGAGGAGTCTCCATGGCCTTATCAAATTCCCACAGAAAAATCCTTGTCAGCCCCAGTTCCCAGGCGGTCTTCAGATATTGGGGATGGGGGGAGGTCAGAAGTTTCACAAGTTCTGTCTGGATCCTTTCTGCGCTGATCTTTTCCAGAGTTCCTCCCAGCTCCCTGGCCGCCTGCCGGGTTTTCTCCTCAATGGAAAAACCCAGCTGGGCAGAAAAGCGCACTGCCCGCAGGATACGCAGGGCGTCCTCTGTAAATCGTTCTCTCGGATCTCCCACGCAGCGGACAACTTTATTTTTCAGATCTTCCGCTCCTCCGAAAATATCTACCAGTCCGGTCCGATGGTTGTAAGCCATGGCGTTGATGGTGAAATCCCGGCGTCTCAGATCTTCCCTAAGACTTGGGGTAAAGATCACTTCTTTGGGATGACGGCCGTCTTCGTATTCTCCGTCGATCCGGTAAGTCGTTACTTCAAATCCTTCTTTTTCTATCAGCACTGTTACAGTTCCATGCTGGATCCCTGTATCCACGGTTCTTGGGAAAATCTTTTTCACCTCAGCCGGAGTGGCGGAAGTGGTAATATCCCAGTCTGCCGGTGAACGTTGAAGGAGGCTGTCCCGAACACAGCCTCCCACTACATAAGCGTCATATCCATGTTCCTGTAAAGCATCTATGATCTTTTCTGCCTTTTTTGGAACTTCAATCCTCATAATTAATAAGCCCGCCCCCAGTAAACCATTTTCTTGGCCGGCTTTCCGCATACCACACATCTGTCAGACAGATTTTCCTGTGCAAAAGGTATACATCTTGCCGTAGCCTGCACATCTTCTTTTACCTTATCTTCACATTCTCTGCAGCCGCACCACATAGCCTTTACAAAGCCCGGTTTTTCATTGATGGTCTCTTTAAAAGACTCATAATCTGCAGCCGTATAGGTATGGGCGTCTCTGTGCGCCCTGGCTCTCTCCAGCATCTCTTTCTGCATGGTATCCAGGATTTCCTGTACTTTCCTGTCCAGTTCATCCAGAGAAACCACTGTTTTCTCTCTGGTATCCCTGCGGACGATCACTGCCTGATTCGCCTCAATGTCCTTTGGGCCGCACTCGATACGAACCGGGATGCCGCGCATCTCCTGCTCTGCAAACTTGAATCCCGGACTCTTGTCCGTCTTATCTGTCTTCACCCGGATACCTGCCGCTTTTAACTGAGCCTCTAATTTTTCTGCAGTCTCCAGGACTCCTTCCTTCCTCTGCTGGATCGGTATGATCACCGCCTGTACCGGTGCGATCCTTGGGGGCAGTACCAGTCCGCTGTTGTCTCCATGAACCATGATCAGCGCTCCGATCATACGGGTGGTCATTCCCCAGGAAGTCTGATGGACATACTGGAGCTTATTTTCCTTATCTGTATACTGGATGCCAAAGGCCTTTGCGAATCCGTCGCCAAAATTGTGGCTGGTCCCTGACTGAAGAGCCTTGCCATCGTGCATCAGAGACTCAATGGTATAGGTAGCTTCTGCACCGGCAAATTTTTCCTTTTCTGTCTTCTTTCCTTTGATCACCGGGATAGCCAGTACTTCCTCACAAAAATCCGCATAAAGGTTCAGCATCTGAATGGTTCTCTCTTCTGCTTCCTCTGCCGTGGCGTGGGCGGTATGCCCTTCCTGCCACAAAAATTCCCTGGAACGGAGGAAGGGTCTGGTGGTCTTTTCCCACCGGACTACGGAGCACCACTGGTTGTACACCTTTGGCAGATCTCTGTGGGAGTGGATCTCTTTCGCATACAGATCGCAGAACAATGTTTCAGAAGTCGGGCGGACGCAGAGTCTCTCCTGGAGAGGCTCCAGGCCGCCGTGGGTTACCCAGGCCACCTCCGGGGCAAAGCCCTCCACATGGTCTTTTTCCTTCTGGAGAAGGCTCTCCGGAATGAACATAGGAAGATACACGTTCTCCACTCCGGTTTCTTTAAACCTTCTGTCCAGCTCATGCTGAATGTTTTCCCAGATCGCATACCCCGCCGGTTTGATCACCATGCAGCCTTTTACGCTGGTGTAATCGATCAGCTCTGCTTTTTTCACAACATCTGTATACCACTGGGCGAAATCTTCCTCCATGGAAGTAATTTCCTTAACAAGTTTCTTATCCTTTGCCATTTTTCTGCTCCTTTTTCTTTTTTATAAAAACAAGGCGGGTATGCCCGGCCGGAATTCTTTTTATTCTGTAAGGCGGTCCTGAGGACCTTCCTATAGAATAAAAAAGGACACCGGATCCCTGGCAAGGGACCGATGTCTCATTTCGGCGGTACCACCCTAATTGACGGCGCTTTGCCGTCCTCTCTCTGCTCTTCTAACGCCAGAGCCTGCGTCCTGCTCCTCGCAGGCAGCTCCGAGGCGGGTTCCCCGGCTTCCGGTAAGGACCTCTCACCACCGATCCTATCTCTGTAACCTTCCCTTCGGGTACTTTTCCTCTTCATTGCTATTTTCTTCCTTATCTGGAACCATTTTATTGAAAATTTTCTTATTTGTCAAGGCTGGAGCCTTATAATTCCAGTTCCACCTTTCTCCCTGTAGGACTATACTGATAATAACGGACTCCCGCCGCATCCAGCATCCTTTTCGATGCTTTTACCGCCGGGGTATCTCCGTACTTATCGCATCTATAGACGATCGTCTTGATACCTGCCTGGATGATCGCTTTTGCGCATTCATTACAGGGGAACAAAGACACATAAAGCTTTGCCCCTTCCAGGGAGCCCCCTCTGTAGTTCAGGATCGCATTCAGTTCGCTGTGGGTCACATAAAAATATTTGGTATCAAAATCTTCCCCTTCTCTGGACCAGGGGAATTCATCATCCGAACATCCCAGGGGGAAACCATTATATCCCATAGAAAGGATCTTATTGTCCTGGCTGACAATACAGGAGCCTACCTGCGAGTTCGGATCCTTCGACCGCATTCCGGACAATTCGGCAACTCCCATAAAATACTCATCCCAGGATATATATCCCTGTCTTTTTTCTGACATCTGTCTCTCTCCTATTCTCTGCTGCAGCCGGCTGTTCTCCTGCCTGTCTGCACCCTACTTTGTACCAAAGATCCGGTCCCCCGCATCTCCCAGCCCCGGGACAATATACCCGTGGTCATTTAAATGATCATCCAAAGCCCCGATATAGATATCTACGTCCGGGTGGGCTTCCGTAAGAGCCTTTACCCCTTCCGGAGCCGCAATGATACACATAAAGCGGATATTTTTCACGCCTTTCTCCTTGAGCATGGAAATCGCCGCCACAGCAGAGCCCCCTGTGGCCAGCATAGGATCTGTAACGAAAACTTCTCTTTCTCCACAGTCAGCCGGAAGTTTGCAGTAATATTCCACCGGCTTCAGGGTCTGGGGATCCCGGTACAGGCCGATATGCCCGACTTTGGCGGCGGGCACCATGGTCAGCATCCCTTCCACCATGCCAAGGCCTGCCCGGAGGATGGGAACCACCGCCATTTTCTTTCCCGCCAGTTCCCTGGCCGTCATTTTTGTAATAGGAGTCTCGATCTCCACATCTTTCAGCTTCAGATCTCTGGTAGCCTCATAGGCCATAAACATGGCCACCTCGCTTACCAGCTCCCTGAATTCCTTAGAGCTTGTCTCTTTTCTCCGGATGATCCCGATCTTATGCTGGATCAGCGGATGCTCCATAACTAACACTTTTCCCATAATATTTCTCCTCTGTATCTGCTCTGCAAAAGCAGGGCTTTATTCTTCATTTTCGATAAGGTCGATCCTTCTCTGATGTCTTTCTTCGTGGGAAAAATCCGTATGAAGAAAAGTATCTACGATCTTTACCGCCAGTCCCGGGCCTACCACTCTTCCTCCCAGAGCAAGGATATTGGCGTCGTTGTGGAGCCTGGTGGCTTCTGCGCTGAAGCAGTCCGTACACAGAGCCGCCCGGATTCCTTTCATTTTATTGGCCGCTATGGAAATACCGATCCCGGTCCCGCAGATCAGGATCCCTTTTTCGCATGTTCCATTCTGGATCGCTTTTCCTACTTTTCTTGCATAAACGGGATAATCCACCGATTTCGTGCTGTCGCAGCCAAAATCCTCATAGGGGATCCCTTTTTCCTCCAGATATTTTATGATCTCCTGTTTCAGTTCATAGCCCCCGTGGTCACACCCCAATGCTATCATAAAAAAACCTCCTTCATATAAAAATCTTTGTATTATATATATTTATAACCGTATGATATGATGGCCTGCCGCCTTTAACAGCCGGTTCATGATCGCCTGTCCCATTTTCGGGGTGTCGAAAGACTCCGAAAAAATAGTATCTACCCTTTCTTCGTCAAATTCCCGAAGGATCCCGAAAAGATGTCGGGCAATCCCCTCTTCGTCCCGCCTGGTACCGATGCTCTTTACCACAGCGGCCTGATACCTTCCTCTGGTCTCGTCTGTGGCGATAACCCCTGCCGCTTTACCTTCTGCTTTCAGCTTTGCGCATTCGGCATTGATATATGCAATGGTATCTTCTGCTTTCCCTTCTACTATCGTAAGGGATGCCTGGGGAGCATAATGGCGGTACTTCATACCCGGCGCCTTGGGCCGGACATTTGCATCTGTGATCAGCAGTCCCTGGTCTACCTTTACCTGCCCGATCACACCCTCCATCATTTCCTGATTGATATAACCGGGACGAAGGATCACCGGCTCCTCTTCTGTAAAGTCTACAATGGTGGATTCCAGGCCAATGCCTACGCTGCCTCCGTCTATGATCATATCGATCTTCCCCTCCAGGTCTTCCCGGACATGGGAAGCCTGGGTAGGGCTGGGTCTTCCTGAGGTATTTGCGCTTGGCGCTGCGACATAACCGCCCCCTGCTCTGATCAGGGCCGCCGCCACCGGATGGCTGGGCATCCGGACCGCCACGCTCTCCAATCCTCCCGTAGTCTCATAGGGCACCCGGCTGCTTTTTTCAAAGATCATAGTCAGGGGACCCGGCCAGAAAGCCTCCGCCATCTGCTTCGCCTTGGGGGGGATGCTTTTTACGATCTTATCCAGACTCTCCATATCTGCGATATGTATAATGAGAGGATTATCGGAAGGCCTTCCCTTCGCCTCATAGATTTTCCGTGAAGAACAGGGATTCAGTCCGTCTCCTCCCAGTCCGTAAACTGTCTCTGTGGGAAACGCCACCAGCCCGCCTTCTTTCAGGATCCTCCCGGCCTCTTCCATCACTTTTTTATCTGGATGTTCTCTATCTACCGTGACTACTATTGTATTCACCTTATAACCTCTTCTCCCTTAGTTTCTTACAATTTAGCTTTATCATACCACATTTGCCCCTTCCTTTTCTACATTTTTTACAAATTTTAAGATGCCTTCTCCCATCGCCCGGGCGCATTTTTTCTGATATACTTCTGTCTGCAGAAGCTCCGCTTCCCTGGGATTGGTAAGGAATCCCGTCTCTACAATATTTACCACGCCCCCGGTTTTCTTCAGAAGGTAATAAGAAGCATTGGCCTTGGCCCTCCTGGGTCTTTGGACCTCCAGTTCTTCATTTAAGGCGTCCTGTATACTCTCTGCCAGTTCCTCCCCTTTTTCTGAACCGGCGTAATAAAACACCTGAGGTCCGCAGACATTAGGATCCTGATAGCTGTTCTGATGAATACTCACGGTAAGAAGGGGATCTGTTTCTTTAATGATCTCGCAGCGTTTCTTCAGATCCTGGTTTTTCTTGTTCGGGCTGTCCTCCTCATAAAGTCCCCTGTCATCTTCCCGGGTAAACACAACCTGAAAGCCCTCTTCTTCCAGAAATTCCCCCAGATAACCGGCGATCTTCAGATTGATCCCCTTTTCTTCCAGCCCGTCAATTCCCACAACTCCCGGATCGATCCCTCCGTGTCCGCTGTCTACCACGATCACCTTTGGCTCCTGAAGTCGGGCCTTTCCCGCCAGAACAGCCCCTTCCCCTGACAGCAGATATATGGCAAAAAGCATTCCGGCAGCCATGAGACTCTTTACCCAGCGTTTCCCCATAAACCTTCTCCTTGCTTTTCTCTCTGTAAAATGTATGCGGAAAAAAAGGGAAAAAGAAGACTGCCCCTTAGAAGTGCAGGACACTTAAGGGACAGCCTTGGATATTCTTATTTTATTATTATTTAACAGCACCGTTTACAACGCCGTTCAGGATCTGTTTCTGGCATACCAGATAGAAGATCAGGATCGGTATCAGAGCCAGCAGGTAGGATGCAAAGGCCAGGTTGTAGTTTGTACCGAACTGTGTCTGGAAGTTTAACTGTGCCAGAGGCAGTGTATTTACATTGGTACCGGACAGGATGACCAGAGGAGTCATAACATCGTTCCAGGTACCCAGGGCGGTCAGTACCGCTACCGTAGCGTGCATGGGTTTCATAACCGGGAAGATAATGCTCCAGTAAGTCTTCCATGTAGTCGCTCCGTCCACCCTTGCCGCTTCTTCAAGGGCCAGAGGGATATTTTTCAGGTAGCCGGAATACAGCAGCAGGTTCATAGGCATATAGAATACCGTGTATAAGAGGATAACGCCTACTCTGTTAGCCAGCCCCATCTGTGCGGTCAGCTTTACAACGGGCATCATCAGGAT
>CALWSM010000090.1 GCA_944384185.1 uncultured Blautia sp.
ATGCGGAAAGAGCTGGACTACCGGAATCCATGGAAGGAAGCCTATCTCATGCCGTTTCTGGCTTCCCTGCCTATGGGGGCCGCAGCTTTTCTGATCTACAGGGGAGTTCATACTTTTACAAGGAGTATCCCCGGAGGAAATCTGATCGCCCTTGTACCGGCTATCGCCGTGGGCGCATGTATTTATTTCCTGATCTACCTGCTGATCTCGGAGCCGAAACCGGAGGATCTGGCAGGGCTTCCCGGCGGGCGGAAGCTGGTGGAGCTGGGACAGAAGCTCCATATCTTAAAAGTCCGTTCCCAGGATAAGGGAGTTTGATACACATAAAGAAAAAATAAGAATTTTAAAAATCAGGTGGCAGTGACAGCTTTGTCTCTGCCACCTGATTTTATGTGACGGGCAAAATCAGCCGGCAGTAGTTAAGGATAGAAGAAGGGAGCTGCTGCATTATTTTGATTAATGCAACGGCTCCCTTCTTCTGCTTAATTCAGTTTTTTAAATGCGGTAGAGAGCATCAGCTTGATACGGTTTAACTGGTTTACCTCGCTGGCTCCCGGGTCGTAGTCTACGGCTACGATATTGGCCTCCGGATAGTCCTTCCGGATCGCTTTGATAACGCCTTTTCCCACAATGTGATTGGGCAGACAGCCGAAAGGCTGGATACATACAATATTCGGCGTGCCTCCGTGGATCAGCTCCATCATCTCGCCGGTGAGGAACCAGCCTTCTCCGGTCTGATTGCCCAGAGAAACAATAGGCTTGGCCATTTCTGCCAGATCTGCGATCCTGGCGGAAGGGGTGAAATGCTTACTCCTGGCAAATTCTTTGTTGGCTGCACTTCTTATAAATTCTATGGCGGCGATCCCCAGATTCCCCTCTTTTGCAAGGGTTTTCTTGAAGCCCAGATAATCGGATTTAAAGTTCAGGTTGTAGAAGCAGTAGCACATGAAGTCGATGAGATCCGGGCATACCGGCTCGGCTCCTTCCTTCTCCAGCAGCTCCGCCAGATGGTTATTGGCTGCGGGAAGGAATTTTACCAGGATCTCTCCTACAATACCTACTCTGGGCTTCTTTACGTCTGTAATGGGCAGCGCATCGAATTCCTTTATCATCTGCCGGCAGATCCGGTTGAACTGGGCGAAGGAAGCATGCCTTCCGGAGAGGAAGGACTTGCATCTTTTTTCCCATTTTCTATGCAGGGCGTTGGCGGAGCCTTTTACCTGTTCATAGGGACGCATACGGTAGATACACTTCATCAGGATATCTCCGAAGACTGCTCCGTAAGCCAGACGGACGGCTAACTTCGGCGTGATCTTGAATCCCGGATTTTCCTCCAGACCGCTTAAATTAATGGAGATCACGGGAATGTAAGCCATATCTGCCTTCTTCAGAGCCCGGCGGATAAAGCCGATGTAGTTGGAAGCCCGGCATCCTCCTCCGGTCTGGGACATGATAATGGCAACCTTATGTAAGTCATATCTGCCGGACAGCAACGCCTGCATGATCTGGCCCACCACCATCAGGGAAGGATAGCAGGCGTCGTTATTTACATATTTCAGTCCTACATCTACGGCCTCTTTATTATCATTGGGGAGAACCTCCAGATTATAGCCGCAGGCGTTAAAGGCCGACTCCAGGATCGAAAAGTGGATCGGCGACATCTGGGGGCAGAGGATGGTGTAATTCTTCCGCATGGCTTCTGTGAAAGCCACTTTTTTGATGGAAGACGGAACAATGGTCCTCTTTTCCTCCTGCTGTTCCTTTACCCGGATCGCAGCGATGAGGGAGCGGATACGGATACGGGCCGCCCCCAGGTTGTTGACCTCATCGATTTTCAGACAGGTGTAGATCTTGCCGCTGTCTGACAGGATCTCATTTACCTGGTCTGTGGTCACGGCGTCCAGGCCGCAGCCAAAGGAATTTAACTGGATCAGATCCAGGTTGTCTCTTTCTTTTACAAAGTTGGCGGCGGCATACAGCCTTGTGTGGTACATCCACTGGTCGTTGACCCTAAGAGGCCGCTCTATGGGAGCCAGATGGGAGATGGAATCTTCTGTCAGCACCGCCAGGCCGTAGGAAGTGATCAGATCCGGGATGCCATGATGGATTTCCGGGTCAATGTGATAAGGGCGTCCGGCCAGGACGATCCCCCGTCTGTTGTTTTCCTCCAGCCATTTCAGGGTTTCTTCCCCTTTGCGCATGATATCCTTTCTGCACCGCTCCATTTCCAGCCAGGCTTCTCTGGCTGCAAGGCGGACTTCCTCAGCCGGGATATCGGGAAATTCTTCCACCAGCCGCCGGGTCACCGTCTCTTCGCTGGTCAGGGACAGGAAAGGATTGTGGAACCGGATGCCGGGATCGTTCAGCTCGTCTACGTTATTTTTGATATTTTCCGCATAGGAGGTGACGATGGGGCAGTTGTAATGGTTCACAGAATCGGAAAATTCCTGGCGCTCATAAGGGATACAGGGGTAGAAGATATAGTTTACTCCCCGCTTCAGCAGCCAGCTTACATGTCCGTGGGCCAGCTTGGCCGGATAACATTCCGATTCGCTGGGGATAGATTCGATACCCAGCTCATAGATCTTTCTGGTAGAGGTAGGCGAAAGGACTACCTGATACTTCAGTTTGGTAAAGAAGGTATACCAGAAAGGATAGTTTTCAAACATATTCAGGACTCTTGGAAGCCCCACCTTTCCCCGCACAGCCTTGTCCTCAGAAAGGGGCGTATAGGAGAAGAGTTTTTTATATTTATATTCAAAAAGATTGGGCACATGATCCTGATTCTTTTCTTTGCCGATCCCCCGCTCGCACCGGTTGCCGGAGATGTACTGGCGGCCGCCGGAGAATTTGTTGATCGTCAGACGACAGTGATTGGTACAGCCTTTGCAGTTCGCCATAGTGGTCCTGTATTCCAGGGTGTTGATCTTCTCGATGGGAAGCATAGAGGTTTCTTTCCCCTGCTCGTACCGTTCTCTGGCGATGAGGGCTGCGCCGAAAGCTCCCATGATACCGGCGATATCCGGGCGGATAGCGTGGCAGTCAGCGATCTTTTCAAAGCTGCGCAGCACGGCGTCGTTATAGAAGGTGCCTCCCTGGACTACAATGTGTCTTCCAAGCTCGGAGGCGTCGGAAACCTTGATAACCTTATATAAGGCGTTTTTAATGACAGAGTAGGCCAGGCCTGCAGAGATATCCGCCACAGAGGCACCCTCCTTCTGAGCCTGCTTTACCTTGGAGTTCATAAAGACCGTACATCTGGTGCCCAGGTCAATGGGATGCTCTGCAAAAAGAGCGGCTTTGGCAAAATCCTGGACACTGTAGTTCAGGGACTTTGCAAAGGTTTCGATAAAGGAACCGCAGCCGGAAGAGCAGGCTTCATTGAGCTGCACACTGTCTACGGTCTGATTTTTGATCTTGATGCATTTCATATCCTGGCCGCCGATATCCAGGATACAGTCCACCTCAGGGTCAAAGAAGGCGGCTGCGTAGTAATGGGATACCGTCTCCACCTCTCCTTCGTCCAGCATAAGAGCCGCTTTGATCAGGGCTTCCCCATAACCGGTAGAACAGGAGTAGGCGATCTTGGCTCCCTTGGGAAGCTGAGCGTAGATCTCCTGGATGGCTTTGATGGAAGTGGCCAGAGGGCTTCCGTTGTTATTGCTGTAGAAGGAGTACAGCAAAGAGCCGTCTTCTCCTACCAGTGCGGCTTTGGTGGTGGTAGAGCCGGCGTCAATGCCCAGGTAGCAGTTGCCTTTGTAGGCGGACAGATCCCCGGTTTTTACATTGTATTGGCTCTGGCGGCGGTTGAACCGCTCATAATCTTCTTTTGTGGCGAAGAGAGGTTCCATACGGCTGACTTCAAAATCCATTTTGATAGAGGCCTGCAGCCGGTCTCTCATTGCGGTCACGGATACGCCCTGGGCCTCCGGCTTTACATTCAGGGCAGAGCCGATGGCTGCAAACAGATGAGAGTTTTCCGGTACGATGGTGTGCTCTTCGTCCAGCTTTAAGGTACGGATAAAGGCCACTTTCAATTCGGAAAGAAAGTGGAGAGGACCGCCTAAGAAGGCTACGTGTCCCCGGATGGGCTTGCCGCAGGCCAGGCCGCTGATGGTCTGGTTTACCACTGCCTGGAAAATGGAGGCAGCCAGGTCCTCCTTGGTCGCTCCGTCGTTGATCAGGGGCTGGATATCGGTTTTGGCAAAAACGCCGCACCGGGCGGCAATGGGGTAAAGGGCTTTGTAATGCTTTGCATATTCGTTCAGGCCGGGAGCGTCTGTCTGCAAAAGAGACGCCATCTGGTCGATAAAGGAGCCTGTGCCGCCGGCACAGATACCGTTCATACGCTGTTCTACATTGCCCCCTTCAAAGTAAATGATCTTGGCGTCCTCGCCTCCCAGTTCAATGGCGACGTCCGTTTTCGGCGCCAGCTCCTGAAGAGAGGTGGATACGGCGATAACCTCCTGGACAAAGGGAACCTCCAGATGGTTTGCCAGAGTCAGGCCTCCGGATCCGGTGATCACAGGAGCTACCTGGATCTCGCCTAATGCCCGGTAGGCCTTATCCAGCAGCTTTGCCAGGGTATTTTGAATATCTGCAAAATGACGCTCGTAGTCCGAGAATAAAAGCTCGTGGCGGGGACTTAATACGGCGATCTTTACAGTCGTAGAACCAATATCGATACCTAAAGGGTACAGAATCTGGTTCGTTGTATTATTATCTGCTGACATAGTCAGAAGACCTCCTCTTGGTTTTGTTTCTTCTTATTTTTATCTATGAAAAATCACAGTACATTATACGACAATCTCTGAAAAAAAACAATTACAAATATTTAACAGCCATTGCCTTTGGAAAGCCTCTATGATAGAATAAGTCGGGTAATGAGAAGAAACAGGACTATTTTTGGTCAGATTCTCTAATATAGCTGGAAATTCTTTCACAGCTTACTGAAAACATGTAAAAATTATTTAAGATGAAGAGGTTATATTCTATGTATACAGTGCTGAAGCAAGAGGGGCGGGCCAAGAGAGCCCGCATGGAAACCGTACACGGGACGATCGAAACCCCCGTGTTTATGAACGTAGGTACAGCCGCCGCCATTAAGGGAGCGGTATCTACCATGGATCTCCATGAGATCAAAACCCAGGTGGAGCTTTCCAATACCTACCATCTCCATGTAAGACCGGGAGATAAGGTGGTGAAGCAGCTGGGAGGCCTTCACAAGTTTATGAACTGGGACCGGCCCATCCTTACGGACTCAGGCGGATTCCAGGTGTTTTCCCTGGCAAAGCTGCGGCAGATCAAGGAGGAGGGGGTCTACTTCCATTCCCATGTAGACGGCAGGAAGATCTTTATGGGACCGGAGGAGAGCATGCAGATCCAGTCCAACCTGGGCTCTACCATTGCCATGGCCTTTGATGAATGCGCCCCCAGCAAGGCGGACCGGAAGTATGTGGAAAAATCTGTAGCCCGGACCACCCGGTGGCTTGTGCGGTGCAAAGAAGAGATGGCCCGGCTGAATTCCCTGGAGGATACGGTAAATCCCCATCAGCTTCTCTTCGGGATCAATCAGGGGGCGGTGTATGACGATATCCGGATCGCCCACGCTCAGGAGATCGCCAGGCTGGATCTGGACGGCTATGCCATCGGCGGACTGGCGGTAGGAGAGACCCATGAGGAAATGTACCGGATCCTGGACAGCGTGGTCCCGCATCTGCCTGTGGATAAGCCCACCTACCTTATGGGGGTAGGGACTCCGGCCAATATCCTGGAAGCCGTATCCAGAGGAGTGGATTTTTTTGACTGCGTATACCCAAGCCGCAATGGCCGCCATGGTCACGTTTATACAAACTTTGGAAAGATCAATCTGTTTAACGCCAGATATGAGCTGGATCCCAGACCGATCGAGGAGGGCTGTCAGTGCCCTGCCTGCCGCCACTACAGCCGGGCGTATATCCGCCATCTGCTGAAGGCGAAAGAGATGCTGGGCATGCGGCTGTGCGTGCTCCACAATCTGTATTTCTATAACACGATGATGGAGGAGATCCGTCAGGCTCTGGATGAGGGACGCTATGAGGAATACAAAAAACAGAAGCTGGAAGGCATGGCTGCGGGACCGAAAGACTGAAGAAAATATGGAAAAACACTTGAAGAAACAGGAAAAATTGTGTATGATAGCCATAGTGTCTGAATTCAGAAAAGACAAAGCTTAGTATTTTTAGTTTTAGGAGGAAACAGCATGTTATTATCAGCATCAACAACAGCGGCAGCAGGCGGCAGCGTTCTGGTGACTCTGGTCCTGCCTCTTGCGGTATTGTTTCTGTTAATGTATTTCATGATCATGAGACCGCAGAAAAAAGAGCAGCAGAGAGTAAAGAGTATGCTGGCGGCTATGGAAGTAGGAGATACTGTGGTGACCACCAGCGGCTTCTACGGCGTTCTGATCAATATTACCGAGGAAGACGTGATCGTAGAATTCGGAAACAACAGAAACTGCAGGATCCCGATGAGAAAGTCAGCCATTGCTGAAGTGGAAAAAGCCAGCGATGGTATAGCGGAATAAAAAAACGGAACAATAGGAAGAGAATGAGAGCTATCGCATTTTATGCACATAAGGGAATGCGGCAGCTCTTTTTTCTTATCCGGATTACAGGAGGTACAGGAGTATGGCGTTTATCAGCCTGTTTGAAGTGATCGGTCCCAATATGGTAGGACCTTCCAGCTCCCATACTGCCGGGGCGGCTTCCATGGCCCTTCTTGCCAGGAAGCTGTTTCCGGGAGAGATAAAAGAGGTGCATTTTACATTATACGGTTCCTTTGCCAAAACTTACCGGGGACATGGAACAGACCGGGCCCTGATGGGAGGCATGCTGGGTTTTGAAACGGACGATCTGCGGATCCGGGATTCTCTGAACCTGGCGAAAAAAGCAGGGATCGGCTATACCTTTACAATTTCCCGGGATACAGACGGCATTCATCCCAATACCGCAGATATGGAAATCCTGGGAACAAAGGGAGAGCGGCTTTTTGTCCGGGGGGAATCTCTGGGCGGGGGAAAAGTGAAGATCGTCAAGCTGAACAATATTTCCGTAGACTTTACAGGTGAGTACAGTACCCTGATCGTCAGCCAGACGGACAGGCCCGGGGTAGTGGCCCATATTACAAAGGTTTTAAGCGAAGCCGGGGTGAACATTGCCTTTATGCGCCTGTTTAGGGAAGAGAAAGGCGCCGCCGCCTATACGGTGGTGGAATCGGATGAAAAGATCCCCGAAGACATACCGGAGAAGATCAGGGAAAACCCGCTGGTTTCCCATATTATGCTGGTGCAGCTATAGGAGGAAGAAAATTGGAGTTTAACCATGGAACAGAATTACTGGAATTGTGTGAAAAAAATAAAATGCCCATTTCCCTGGCTATGAAAAAAAGAGAAGCGGAATTTTCCGGGATCACGGAAGAGGAAGTGGAAAAAAAGATGAGAAAGGCCTGGAAGATCATGAAAGAATCTGCCAGAAAGCCTTTAAAAGATCCGGTTCCCTCTATAGGGGGCCTGATCGGCGGAGAGGCAAAGAAACTGAAAGAATATCATGAGAAAGGCCGGAGCGTCTGCGGCGGCCTGATGTCCAGAGCCATTACCTATGCCATGGCTGTTCTGGAAGTAAACGCCTCTATGGGGGTGATCGTGGCGGCTCCTACCGCCGGTTCCTCGGGAGTGGTGCCGGGAGTCCTGCTGGCTCTCCAGGAAGAATATGATCTGTCAGATGAAGAGATTTTAAACGGCCTGTATACAGCGGGAGCCGTGGGATATCTTCTTATGCGGAACGCCTCCGTGGCAGGCGCCGAAGCCGGATGCCAGGCAGAGGTGGGGGCAGCTTCCGCCATGGCTGCCACTGCTGCAGTGGAGATCATGGGAGGTACCCCTGCAATGTGTCTGAATGCCGCCTCGGGAGCCCTGGCAAATCTTCTGGGACTGGTCTGCGACCCTATTGCCGGCCTGGTGGAAGCGCCCTGCCAGAACCGGAATTCTGTAGGAGCAGCCAACGCTATGATCTGCGCCCAGCAGGCCCTGGCCGGGATCACCCAGGTCATTCCGTTTGATCAGATGGCGGAAGCCATGTATCATGTGGGAAGAAGCCTTCCCTTTGAACTGCGGGAGAGCGCTCTGGGAGGCTGTGCCGGAACCCCCGCCGCCTGCGCCCGGACCTGTGAGATCTTTTCCTCCACAGATTCTTAAAATTCTCCACTTGACAGAGAGACGAAGCTGACGCATTCCATATACATCAGGAATATTTATACATTTTATGCGAATTTGTCCAGCACAGCTTTGAGACTATTGGCTCAAAGCGGCACAGACTGAGCAATAAAATGTATAAATATTCTCGATTTTGATTGATGTGTCAGCTCCGCCCTATGACAAAAAAATTCCCAAAAGGGGGAAGCCCCGCATTTGGGAAAGAAAGGAGAAAAAGATTTATATAAACCTGCCGGCAAGGCAGGAGGTTTTCTGTTTATTCATTAGGCGAAGCCCGGCGGCCGCATCAGCTTCAGACTGTGCAGCCGCTGTCTTCTTTCTGAACACTTACGAGTATAGAGGATAATTGTGACAGTCCTGTGTCTGGGAAATAAAGGATTTCTAAAGTCTGATAAAAAACCATAAAGACAGGTTATAAAATTTCCAGGCTGACAGAAAGCGGTCTTTCCGATTCCCCAGATCCCTACGGTAGAAAATGGATTTTTTGAAAATTCACCCGTATTTTCAAGAAACATTCCATGGAAAAGGTAAAGCATTGTACAGAAAGGGAAGGGATCTGGAATTGCCCGGGAAAAGCTCCCCGGAAAGAATGGAAGATATAACGAAAAGGCATAGCCGGTTATCTTATTATGACTTGAATTATGGATA
>CALWSM010000091.1 GCA_944384185.1 uncultured Blautia sp.
CGGCGGCCGTATTTTCTTTCAGTCCTCCGCCGGGGAAGAGACCTCTTTCACCGTGATGCTGCCTATCGCCTGATCCTTTCTTTTCTCTTATGATAAAGAAGGACCCCAAACAGGAACCCTAATACCAGGCCTCCAAAATGTGCCGTGTTGTTAATCCCGGAGCTTGTTATTCCATGATACAGGGAAAGGAAAGCCAATATAAGGAGTTGACGGGAAGTAAAATTTTCTATATGGCCTTTGTTTCGGATCACAACATAGAGTAAACCGCCGATCACGGCGAAAACTCCTCCGGAGGCCCCGGCAGACACTATATATTCATTCTCTTGGATTTCCCGGAATACGGACAGCAGATTTGCTCCGGCTCCCCCTAAAAGATAAAGGAGCCCGTATTGTACTCTGCCCAGGTTCCGCTCCAGGCAGTCTCCTGTAAAAAGGAGCACCAGCATGTTATTGCCCAAATGCTGAATGCCGAAATGAAGGAACATAGCGGTAAACAGACGGTAGTATTCATGGCTTTGTCCGATCTCCAAAGTGCCCGCAGCTCCCCATTGCAGCATATGGCTGGTATCTTCCCAGGAACCGGTAAGTTCCACCAGGACAAACGCCAGAATATTCAATATGATAATTGTATGGTTCACAGGCGCCTGTTTCCAAAAGGCAATGGCTCGTTTAAAGTCTTTCAATTTATCTGTATTCTTTCTAATTTTTCTAATTTAAATGTATTATAAAACTTTTGCTATGCTTATGCAAGATACAGACAATATTGTCGCTAAAATTCAGCAACACTTCCAAAATCCCCCTCTTGATTTTCCCCTTCAAAGACCTGTTAAATTTCCTTTTTCCTTTTTACAGATAAATTATCCTCTCTGCTTTTTGTATATTGACTGAAATTCCCCGGAGTTGTTCCCTGGTTTTTTAGATATCCTTTCCAAAATCCTTTTTTGTGCAGTATTTTCCTTTACACCGCATCCTCCCAAGAGTATAATCTGTCTTACATCAACAGAATCTCTCTTCCATCACGGAAGAGTCTTAAGTATCTTTTCATTCTGTGGACCCTTCGGTCCAGGTTCCCATTTCATTTTCACACATATAGAAAGAGGTGATCGTGTGTTTCTCCGGGAGTCCTTACTTTTATCCATTGCAGGCGGAGGGCTTCTTATGGATCTGTTGCAGGAAAAAGTCGATAACCGGCTGATCTGCCTGGGCATTGGCTGCGGCTTTTTCCTGAACATCTTTCATTCCGGCGCTGCCGGGATCCTGCAA
This sequence comes from uncultured Blautia sp., assembly GCA_944384185.1. Lineage (GTDB taxonomy): Bacteria > Bacillota > Clostridia > Lachnospirales > Lachnospiraceae > Blautia. The sequence goes on from CALWSM010000091.1 coordinate 1,264, forward strand.
TTTTTCTCCGGGGCGTTTTTCCCCCTGCTTTTTCTCCTGCCTCTGTTTTATTTTCGTATGATCGGAGGCGGGGATATAAAGCTTCTCTCTGTTCTGGGAGGTATCCTAGGCTGTCCTGAAGTTTTTTCATTACTTCTTTTTACCTTCCTTACAGGGGCAATTCTCTCTCTTGCATTTCTTATTTCCTGCGGAAATCTCAAGGAACGCATTTCTTATTTCATCAGCTATTTTTATAGCTGCAGGGGGAAGGGAAGCTGGAAGCCTTATCGGAGAAAAGGACTGGAACCAGAAAATTTTCATTTCACAGTTCCCATTTTTATCGGGAGCATCTTATTCACAGGAGGGATCTGGTATTGAAAAAGAATACGATCGCCATCTGCGATTCTGAAGCAGGGTATGCCGGGACGCTGACAGAATATTTAAACAGCAGAAAAAAACTGCCTTTTCATGCAGAAGCATTTACAGATCCTGCTAAATTCTGTCAGTACGCCGAAAAAAAACAGCCTGCATTTCTTCTTATCGCAGAGGAAAATTTAAACCAACAGATACAGGCCCTTCAGATCCCCCATATGATGGTGCTGTCCTCAGACCGGGAATCTGAAGAATCCGGCAGAAAAAGCATTTATAAATATCAGTCTGCGGAAAGTCTCATACGGGAGGTCATGGCTTATTGCCAGGAATCTGTATTTCCGGAATATATCTGCGGGTATAAAAGAAAACTCCGGTTGGCAGGCGTCTATTCTCCCCTGGGTCGGTGCGGGAAAACACTTTTTTCACTTACCGCCTGTCAGATATGGGGTGAAAGCCGGAATGTGCTATATCTGAATATGGAAGATTATTCCGGCTGGCAGGGATCAGAGGAAGAAGCTTCTTTCCAGAATTTAAGCGATCTCTTCTATTGTCTCCGTCAGGGAAAAGCTTTTCCCCGTTTAGAGAGCCTGGTGCGCTCCTGCGGAAATATGGATTACATTCCTCCAGTCTCTTCTTTTGAAGATCTGCGCAATATCAGTTACAGAGAATGGACGGCGCTTTTTGATCATCTGGAAAAAGAGAGCGCCTATCATCTTCTGGTCCTGGACATAGGAAATGGTATGGAGCAGTTATTTTCCGTACTGGATCTGTGTGATCAGATTTATATGCCTGTTTTGAACGACTGGGTTTCCAGACAGAAGCTGGAACAATTTAAAAAAATCGCTTTTTCCCTTTCGGATACCTTAGGTTCAAAGATCGTGGAGCTTCATCTGCCTTTGGCTCCCTGCAGCGAAAAATCTCCGGATTTTCCCAGAGATCTTCTTTGGGGAAAATGGGGGGAAGATGTCCGGAAAATTCTGGAGGTGACGCCTTTCCATGAATAAATCCGGCGAGTTTTTGAAAAAACTGCAGGTAAAGCTTTCGGAAGCGTTAGAAAACACCTGGGAAGTTTCTGATGACGAGGTTCTGGAAATGATCGACGCTCTTCTTTTAAAAGAAAGCAAATGCACTTATCTGCCCATTGCCCGTCTGGAGGAGCTTCGTCTGGAACTGTTCCGTTCTCTGCGGAAAATGGATGTTCTGGAAGAACTGCTGGAAGACGACCGCATTACGGAAATCATGGTAAACCGCTGGGATCAGATTTTCATTGAACAGGAGGGAAAGCTTATTCCCTGGGAGAAAAATTTTTCCTCTCCCGAAAAGCTGGAAGATATCATCGGTCAGATCGCATCCCGCTGCAACCGGGTGATCAATACCCTTCAGCCGATTGTGGACGCCCGGCTTCCCGGAGGAGAAAGGGTCAACGCTGTGATCCCGCCTGTAGCTCTCGACGGTCCGGTTCTCACCATCCGTAAGTTTCCCAGAGAGCCGATCACTATGGAAAGGCTTCTGGCGCTGGGCAGCCTCACTCCGGAGGCCGCCGGTTTCCTGCAAAAAGCTGTAGAAGCCGGCTACACCATGCTTATCGGCGGCGGGACCGGATCCGGTAAAACAACCTTTTTAAACGCTCTGTCTCAGTATATTCCCAAAGATCAGCGGGTGATCACCATAGAGGACAATGCAGAGCTGCAGCTCCAGGGGATCCCCAATCTGGTACGGCTGGAATGCCGGCAGGCAAATATTGAAAAATCCCAGGAAATAACCATCGGCGATCTTCTCAAAACCTGTCTGCGCATGCGCCCCAGCAGGATCATTGTAGGGGAAGTCCGGTCGGGAGAAGCTGCGCAGCTTCTCCAGGCGGTAAATATCGGTAATGACGGAAGCCTCTCCACGATCCACGCCAATACCTGTCAGGATATGGTCAGCCGGTTGGAAACTATGGTTCTCATGGGAATACAGCTTCCTATCCCTGTTATCCGCCGGCAGATCGCATCCGGATTTGATCTTTTCATACATCTGGGGCGGCTTTGCGACAAAAGCCGGAAGGTTCTGGAAATCTCCGAAATCGATGGTATGGACGGCGACGAAGTACGGTTGAACCCTCTTTTTATCCGAAATAATACTCTGGAAAAAGCCGGAGAAATGCTCCACAGAGAAAAATTCAGAAAGGCTGGCATAAATTATGAAGAGCTTTAACTTTCCTTTTCTCAATCGCCCCAAAAAGCAGCGGGATCCTCAGAAAGTCTCCTTTTTTTCTTATCAGAAATTGCCCCCGCTGCAGTGGGTACGTTTTACCGCAGAAGCCTGTTTGCTCTGTTTCGCCATCAATTATCTGTTCTATCAGAATATCCTGTCTCTTCTTTTTCTGTGGCCTCTAGGGTTCTACTATATTTTCCGAAGAAAACGTCAGGAGATGAAACGTCGGAAAAACCGGCTGTGGCTGCAGTTCCGGGAAGCATTGTCCGCCCTTCAGGTCAGTATTTCCGCAGGATATTCTCTGGAAAACGGTATCCGGGAAGTGCGAAAGGATCTTGAACGAATTTATGGAAAGAAGGGAGAAATGACTATCGAATTTCATTATATGGAAATCCAGTTAGAACACGGTATCTCCATAGAAAAACTGTTGAATGGACTGGGCAGCCGCAGCGGGATCGAAGACATTCAGAATTTTTCCCAGATCCTTATGCAATCAAAAAAAATGGGCGGGAATATGCGCAAAATCCTGCAGGAATGTATTACGTCTATGGAGGAACAGATGGATGTGCAAAAGGAGATCCAGGCAATACTGGCCTCCAGGCAGCTGGAGCAGCGGATCATGAGTATCCTTCCTCTTGGGATCATCCTATATCTGCGCTTTTCCTCTCCTTCCTTTCTGGCAGTTCTCTATGGGAATGCTGCCGGAGTCTGTGTTATGACCGTCTGTCTGGGGATTTATCTCTGCGCCTGTCAGTGGGGAGAAAGGCTGGTGGAAATTGAAATTTAAGCTTTCAAAAAAACCAAAAAAAGAATTTCTTTTATCTTTTGCCATTATTCTTTGCGGAAATCTTCTGGGAATCGCCATGTTCCTAAGAGAAAATTCCGCATCCGCCGCCCAGTCTCTGCCCAGAAGGGATTTCGGTCAGGGGGCTTATGAAGAAACCTTGCGGATATCTACAGAGAAAGGAACGGAAGAAATACAGATCACCGTAGAAGAACAACAGTATTCTTCTTCTCAGATCCAGGCTTATCTCAAAGAGGCTTATTCCTTTCTTTCCAAATGGTACCAAAAAAACATTTCTGACAAAGATCATTTAAAAAAAGATCTGGAACTCCCCTCCTCCCTTGACCAAAACCCTGTAACATTTTTCTGGAGTACCAATGCTCCCGATCTTCTTAGCTGGGAGGGAAAGCTTGGCGACCACATTCCTTCAGAAGGAAAACAGGTAACTCTCCGTTGTACCCTTTCTCTGGGAGAAAATGAACTGGTTTGGGAAAAAACACCTACAGTCTTCCCTCCTTCCCTCTCAGAAACTCAGCAATTAGAGAAAAGTATTCAGCAGGAAGCAGAAAATATCAGTGACAAAACCGGAAAAGAACTTCTCCTTCCTTCTGTAGTACAGGGAAGAGAAATCCGATATTACCTGTCTCAAAACAGAGACAGCTGGGTAATCTGCCTTTTATCCCTGGTTCTCGGCCTGAGCATCTTCCCTCTTGCAAAAGAAAAGGAAAAGCAGAAGCAGGCAAAACGCTCCCGTCAAATGCTGCGGGACTATCCGGATATTATCCAGAAACTGATCCTTTTCCTAAAAGCCGGTCTGAGTATCCGAAAATCTATAGAGAGACTGGCCGATGATTATCTGAAGAGGAAAGAATTTTCTCTCACTGAAACACGTTACGCCTATGAGGAGCTGGTCAGAACCGCTCTGGAAATGGAGAGAGGCATCTATGAAAAAGACGCCTACGAAAGACTGGGCAGGCGCTGCGGACTCGCAGAATATAAGGTCCTGTCGGTTCTGTTGGTGCAAAACCTAAAAAAGGGGAATCAAAGTATCCTGGAGCTTTTGGAAAGAGAGGCTGTTTCTGCCGGAGAAGAGCGGCTTAGAAGAGCCCGCATACAGGGGGAAGAAGCCTCTACCAAACTTCTCCTCCCCATGATCCTGCAACTTTTGGTGGTATTCATCATACTTATGGTTCCCGCATTTATCAATTTCTTTTAAATCTGAAGCAATTCACTAGGAGAGGAGGTGAGATACTATGAATCTCCTGAAAGCTTTATGGGAAGAAGAAGACGCCGTAGGCGTAGTAGAGATCATCCTGATATTGGTGGATAAATACACTGGGACTTAGTGCTGTATATCGTGTATATAATGATTGAATTATAGAGTTATAGAGACAGTATACACAAAAGATAACTATACTGTATATGTTGTAGAGGTAGAAGGAATGAGTAAAAAGAAGTCAGAACAAGGACTACAGATTGTCAATCTCAAGTTGGTTAAAGATGGAAAGATATGTAGTAAAAAGATAGTGGATACCCCAGAGAAAGCAGTTAAAGCCATTGCTAAGAAAATATCTAGTTCAGATAAGGAAGAACTTTGGGCGATCTACTTAGATACCGGGTGTCATATTCTGGCTTGTAGCCGCATAACGCAGGGAACAGTCAATGGAGCTTATGTCTATCCCAGAGAATTTTTCAAAGCGGCAATACTTCTGAACTCTACTGGCGTTATTGCAATACATAACCACCCTGGACAGACCTGCACTCCCTCTTTAGCTGACTATGAAATGACTAAAACCATTATTCAGGCAGGTCAGCTTTTAGGGATAGCATTGTTTGACCATATCATTGTATGTGGAGGCAATCCTCAGAAAACCTTTAGTTTTCGAAAGTCTGGGCTGCTCACACAGTAAATGAAAAGAGGTATCGTTATGAATTACAAAAGCGCAATTCTTGAATTATATGATGAAGGGATTCCACAGGCAGAAAAGACACGGCCTGAAACAGAGGAATATAAAGCCGCAGTCAGAGAAATGGAACAGGTTCGTAAGAAGTTAGAAGAAAATCTTCCAGAAGCAAAAGTCAAACTACTAAACCAGTTTGAAAGTGCTTATAACCAGTATACAGGTTGTGAGCTGGCCGAAAGTTACCGTCAGGGTATGTGCCTTGGTATACGGATAACAGCAGAAGCATTTATGTCAGGAAAAGAATAATTCGGAATATGTCAAACAGGGGCTTATCGCTTTAGATAAGCTCCTATTTGTTTACATAGATAACTCTCAGGAAAGGCGGTGGTTAAGTTGAACGGTTAAAGTCGAACTATATAAGTATTGGAGAATAGCTGTATAGGCCTACAGCAAAGAAATTTTAGAAAGAGGTGAGACAGCTTGAAAAAGATCATAAAAAGATTATTCACTCCCCTATTAATGCTGGCCGTGTTTATCACTTCAATTCCAATACAGCCAGTTGCAGCGCAAAGCAGAGCCGGAAGCAATTCAGCACTATTGGAAAAGCACCCGGAATATACCTATGAATTTGATACCAGTTTCCCGGCTCCTTTTGGTACACGCCCTCATGAAAAGCCCTGGTGGACATTTAAGATCAATCAGGACGGCTCCGGGAATTATAAAACTGTCTATTGTATTGAATATGGTGTGTCGGTAAATGATGGAGATGAATATGACCACACAGACGATTATGAAAGCCTATCCGAAGAACAGAAAAAGCAGCTCGGACGGGCTTTAATTTTTGGCTACAATGATTCGACAGGCGCACTATATGGAGGAACCTGGCTGGATAACGCTATGGCTACCCAGGCAATGGTTTGGGTGATCGCAGAGGGCCAGTATGGAACAGAATGGGAATCCCGGATAGCGGATACTTTGTTAAGAGACAATCCCACAGCCAGAGATATCTATAACAAAATCCGTTCAAACATGGAAAGCTATCCTACAATCCCCAGTTTTGCGGCTACCTCTGAGAATCAGGCCAGTGATTATGAATTAAAGTACAACATGAATAATGGCAGATATGAACTTACCTTGGAAGACAGCAACGGCGTTCTGAAATACTTTGATTTTTCCGCTTCCGGCCTGAATATCGAAAGAAATGGGAATCAGTTGAAATTATCCACGGATACTATCCTGGATACGACAGCCTTAAAAGCAAGCAAGAACCTTCCCACTGAAGAACTCCCGTCCTTAATCAGCGGTACTCCTGAATTTTGGCTAAACAATACCCAGCAGGATTTTACTTCCTTAAATGTAGATGGAGAACGGGAATCCGTACAGGCGTACTTTAAACTGCATACAGAAAAAGTAGGTAATATCCGCTTAAAGAAGACCTCAGAAGACGGATCAGTCAGCGGAATCCGGTTCCATGTTACAGGAAATGGTATTGATAATACCTATACCACTTCCGATACTGGGGAAATCTACATTGAAAATCTGATCGCCGGGGACTACACCTTTACAGAAGAGGCTTCTAATAAATATGTCCAGCCAGAATCCCAGGTAGTAACGGTAAAGCCTGGAGAAACTACTTCTGTGAGTTTCAGCAACGTTTTGAAAAAGTTCAACATCTATGTAACAAAGACAGATTCAGAAACCGGGGAAACTCCACAGGGAGACGCTACTTTAGATGGTGCTGAATATGACATTTATAACTCCCAGGGTGAATTTGTCGAACATATCACATCAGACGGGAATGTAGCTGTAAGCAGCGCACTTCCACTGGGGACTTATAAAATCTATGAGACAGTTCCACCGACAGGTTACAACCTGAATACAGAACCCATCACAGTATCCGGTGATTTTGACGGCCAGACAGTTGAAGTCTCCCGGATCGACACAGGCATTTCTGATTCTGTAATAAAAGGACAGATCGCTCTGGTAAAATTTGCCGATAGTCCGCTGACCGGGGATACCGAAGACGGCGGCATAAAAACACCATTAGAAGGTGTGGAATTTACCATAACAAGAAAATCCACTGGAGAAGAGGTCTGCAAAATTGTTACGGATAGTGACGGATACGGGATCAGTTCCTATCTTCCCTACGGCTGCTACGTTGTCACAGAAACCGGAACTCCAGACGGCTACCGTTCTGTAGAACCTTTTGAAGTTATGGTAGACGCACAGGGCAAAATTTATAAATATATCCTGGAAAATTCTGTATATGAAACAGACGTAAAGATCGTCAAAAAGGATTCGGAAACCGGGAATACCATTCCTCTGACCGGGGCGAAAGTCAAGATCAAAGATTCCGAAGGAACCTGGATCACGCAAAAGTACAACTATCC
>CALWSM010000092.1 GCA_944384185.1 uncultured Blautia sp.
AGATCCTCCTCCATCGGCATGGTAAATGGATGATGCATAGCCACAAAGCGGCTTTCTTCCTCTGACCACTCCAGAAGCGGGAATTCTGTGATCCACACAAACTTAAATTCATTCTTATCCAGAAGCTCCATCTGTTTTGCCAGTTCCAGGCGGAGAGCTCCCAGCACATCCCATACCAGTTTGGTCTTGTCAGCCGCAAAAAGGAGAAGATCTCCCTTTTCTCCATCCATGGCCTGAATCAGGGCGTTCATTTCCTCTTCCTTCATGAATTTTGCAAAGGAAGATTTCACTGCGCCGTCCTGGCCGATGGCAATATACGCCAGACCTTTCGCACCGTATCCTTTTGCAAATTCCACCAGCTTGTCGATCTTCTTTCTGGGCATGGCTCCCTGTCCCTTGGCGTTAATGCCACGGACGCTGCCGCCATTTTCCAGAGCCCCTTTAAACACTGCAAAATCGCAGTCCTTCACCACATGAGACACATCGGTAAGCTCCATGCCAAAGCGGATATCCGGCTTGTCGGATCCAAAACGGTCCATGGCTTCCTGCCAGGTCATTCTCTGGATCGGAAGAGAAACCTCCACGCCCAGGACTTCCTGAAAGAGGAAGGCCAGCATTCTCTCATTTACATCGATCACATCATCCACATCCACAAAGGACAGCTCCATATCGATCTGGGTAAACTCCGGCTGACGGTCTGCTCTTAAGTCCTCATCCCGGTAGCATCTTGCCAGCTGGAAATACCGGTCATAACCGGAACACATGAGAAGCTGTTTAAAGATCTGGGGAGACTGGGGCAGAGCGTAAAAGCTGCCCGGGTGTACCCGGCTGGGCACCAGATAGTCTCTGGCTCCCTCAGGGGTGCTCTTAATAAGCGTAGGGGTCTCGATCTCCAGAAATCCTTCGTCAGCAAGGAACTGCCGCACCAGGGTAGAAACTCTGGAACGAAGGATCATATTCTTCTGAAGGTCCGGTCTTCTCAGATCCAGATAACGGTATTTCAGTCTTACCTCTTCCCTGGTCTTGCTGTTCTCCTCAATAGGGAAGGGCGGAGTCTGGGCCTCAGACAGGATCCGCAGTTCTCTGGCCCGGACCTCGATCTCTCCGGTAACCAGATTGGAATTGACCGCACCGGAACGTGCTTCTACCTGTCCCACAACAGCGATCACAAACTCACTTCTCAGCTTTCCTGCCTTCTCCAATACTTCCTGGTCGATCTCTCCATTCTCAAAGATCACCTGGATAATACCGGAGCGGTCTCTTAAATCTACGAAAATAATGCCGCCTTTATTTCTGCTCTTCTGCACCCAGCCCATAAGGGTCACTGTGCTTCCGATCTCCGCTTTTGTCACTTCTGCGCATCTGTGGCTTCTTTTCAGCCCCTTCATTGATTCTGCCATGACATAAATCTCCTTCTTTGTACCTTTTAGTCGTTGTATACTTCCTCGATCACAGAATACCCTTCCCCGGCAAGCTGCTCTTTCTGGAATTTTTTATTTTTCTTAGCATAAACGATATTTACGCTCTGGCCCTCCCGGCGTTCCTTGGCCGCTTTTTTCATAACCTCCAAAAGCTTATCCTGGGAAACCTTCTTGTCCAGGAGATAGGCCTTCTTATCTTTGGTTCCGGGAACCTTGAAACCTTTCTCCATCAGGAGCATGACAATACGCTCGAATCCAATGGAGAATCCGGTAGCCGGGGTAGGGGTTCCGGTGAACTTGCCGATCATCTCGTCATAACGGCCGCCGCCTCCCACGCTTCCGGCAAATCCGTCGATGGAAATTTCAAAGATCGGGCCTGTATAGTAGGACATACCTCTTACTAAGGTAGGATCAAATTCCAGGGTGAAGTTGGCGGTTTTCGCCTCCATAACGCACTGGATGATCGTTGTCAGGTCATCTGCCACCTTGGGATCCAGGAAGCCTTCCAGTTTTTCTCTGCAGTATTTTACCCCGTCGATGCCGGAGCCCATGGTCTTAAAGAGATCCAGATATTTCTCCACGCTCTCTTTTGCGAAGCCGGATTCTTCCAGTTCTGCGGCTACCCCTTCCAGACCGATCTTGTCCATCTTATCCAGGATGATAAATACCTGGGTATAGGAATCTTCCGGGAATCCGCTGTAGGCAGCCATAGCTTTCAGGATCCTTCTGTCATTGATGCGGATAGTAAAGCTGTCAAAATCCAGTTTTCCCACCAGGGTGGAGGTTGCCAGGATCACATCGATCTCCGCCAGGAAAGTAGGGTCTCCCAGAATATCGATATCACACTGCATAAACTGACGGAACCGGCCTCTCTGGGGACGGTCTGCCCGGAATACGTTTCCAATGTGCAGGGCTTTAAAAGGCTGGGGCAGCTCGTTGGCGTTGTTGGAATAGAAACGGCACAGAGGCACAGTCAGGTCATAGCGCAGTCCGCTGTCTACCAGATCGTCCTGGGATTTCGCCTCTTCGATCTTCAGCTTTTCTCCTCTTTTTAAGATACGGAAGATCAATTTCTCATTATCTCCCCCCTGCTTGCTGGTCAGGTTTTCAATGTGTTCCACACAGGGAGCTTCCATAGAAGTAAATCCAAACTGTTTGTAAGTATCCTTGATCAGTCCGATCACATAATCCCGGATCTCCATCTCCTGGGGCAGGATGTCTTTCATTCCTGTTACTGGTTTTTTCTTTAACTGCATTGTTCTGTTCTCCTCTCTTTTTTCTATTCTTCCTTATGGATCACTTTCATAAATGCAAGAAATACCTGCATATCAAAATTTTTGATTTCATCGATCATCAGCCGTATGGCCGTTTCCGGATCAAAAGCCTCACGGTAAGGCCGTTTTTCTGTAAGGGCCGCATAGGTGTCGCAGACCCTAAGGATCCGGCTTCCCAGAGGGATCTCATCCTCCTGAAGGTTCTGGGGATAACCGCTGCCATCATAGTTTTCGTGATGGTAATAGATACTCTCCAGCACAAAACTGGAATATCCCCGATTCTGAAGAGCTTCACAGCCCAGTTGAGGATGCCGGCGGACATATTTGATCTCTTCCACCACCAGGGGATCCTCTGTTCCGGACACATATCTGGAAAGCCGAAGCTTTCCGATATCGTGAAGGACTCCTGCCAGAGCCAGTTCATAGCACTGATCTTCCGGAAGCCCCAGAGCCTTTCCCACCTGATAAGCCAGTCCGCTTACGGCAACTCCATGCTTGATCACGGTCATCAGGTCATAGTCGATCATTTTTATATTTTTTTCAGCCATGTATCTATCCCGACCTTTTTCCGTTGGATCATTTCGTCAATGCGGCTTATGTAATTGGTCACATCCTTTACATTCTCCGCCCTCTCGATCCGTTCTCCATTCTGGAACACAAATTTGGTGGAGGCGCCGGCTCCCGCCGCCATGATCGATTGTTTTTCCTCCATCATTAGTATATTGTAAATTCCCGCTTTGTCAACTTTTGCAAAGCCTGTATTTTCCAGATTTCCGCACATATTTTTCTGGCGGTAAAGATAATAAGGCCCCATCCCCATCTCATAAGCATATTTCATAGCCATGTCCATGATCTCCTGATTATTTTCAAAAGTCATCTCCTGGTACTGGTCCCGGAAGATATTCAGCCTGGCGGCCCGCTTCACCGCAAGGGAATGGACGGTAAGGCTGTCCGGCTCCAGCTTTTTCACTTCTTCCAGGGTATGTTCCATATCTTCCTTATGTTCTCCCGGAAGGCCTGCGATCAGATCCATGTTGATATTGTCAAATCCACAGTCCCTGGCAAGGGTAAAAGCACGGACCGTATCCTCTACCGTATGCCTTCTTCCTATGATCTCCAAAGTCTTCTGGTTCATGGTCTGGGGATTGACGGAGATCCTGGTCACGGGGAATTCCCGGATAGCCATAAGCTTTTCCCTGGTGATACTGTCCGGTCTCCCTGCCTCAATGGTATATTCGGAAATTTCCTTTACCGGAAATCTTTCCTGAATATGTCCCAGAAGCCGCCGGAGCTGATCCGGTTCCAGGGTAGTGGGAGTTCCTCCTCCGATATAAATGGTATTTAAAGGCCTGTCCTTCATAGCCTGGGAGATGAAATCCAGTTCTTTCAGCAGTGCGGTAAGATACTCCTCCACCCGGTCTTTCCATTTGTCCAACGGGGAGGAGCTGAAAGAACAGTACAGGCAGATACTGGGACAGAAAGGGATCCCAACATACAGACTGTATCCCTTTTCATAGTCCATGTCTTTCAGGATATCCCGCTCCCGATTTGCGATCGCTATGGACAGAGCCGTCTTTTCCCTGCTGGTGAAATATGTTCTGCGCATATAATCCGCCGCCTGGGCGTTGGTCATTCCCTCCTCGATCAGTCCCATGGCGATCTTTACCGGGCGTATCCCTGTCAGGTTTCCCCAGGGAAGGGTACGGCCCGTTTCCTGTACCAGCAGTTTATAAAGGATCTGCTTTAATGTATTCTTTCTCTTTTTCCGGTCTTCTCTCTCGTCATAAGGGGCAGAATCTTCCAGGGTCCCTTCCCCTGTATGGACGCCTATAACTACCCGGTCCCCGTAGAAAATCGAGATCCTCTTGTCATAATCCTTGGGAGCTTCTTCCTCCCAGACTCCGTACATCTCAATATCCTCTTTGGGATAAAAAGCCTTCACCAGAGTATAGGCATCATATTCAAACTCTTTTTTATTAAAAGAAATTCCTATCATTTCATTCTGTCTCTTCTCATATTTTCTCTCTATAAATAAGGATTATGCTTCTTTTCAAAAGCAGCGTCTGTCTCTTCTCCATGTCCCGGGAAGATTTCGGTCTCCTCAGGCAGAAGTTCCAAAAGCCGGCGCAGGCTGTCTCTCATCTGACTCATGCTTCCTGTGGGAAGATCTGTCCGGCCGCAGGAACCGCAAAAAACCGTGTCCCCTGACAGACAGACCCCTTCCTCCTTCAGCCAGTAGCAGCAGGAGCCTGCCGTATGGCCCGGGGTATGGAGGACAGTGACAGAAAAGCCGGCCAGGAGTTCCTCCTGTCCGTCTTCCACCCAGCGATCTGCTTTCACCGTATAGGGATGCCCTGACCAGGCGCCGGAAAGGTTGCCTATGGGGTCCGCCATAAGCTTCTCTTCCGCTTTTGGTCCATAGACAGGTATTTTATAGTATTCCCGCAGTTCATTAGCTGCGCAGATATGGTCATAATGTCCATGGGTCAGAAGGATCCCCACCGGCCTGCCCTCCAGTTTTGCAAGGGCGGCTTCGATCCGTTCTTCCTGGGCTCCCGGATCTACGATAAGGATCTCGCCGGTTTCTTTATTTTTCAGAAAATAGCAGTTGGTCTGTACCGGACCAACTACGATTCCCCGCAGTATCAGCTTCTTCATATCTTCTTCTCTCCTGGTCATCCTGCATTCCGCTCAATATCTTTTACGCTTTCGATCTGGCGGATCTTCTCGATGATCCCGTTTAATTCTTCCTTGCTGGCTACTTCAAAGGAAATATTAATCGTGGCGGTTCCCTGTTTGCTGGTTCTTGTGTTCAGAGCAGAAATATCGATCTTCCGTTCTGTAAAGATCTTGGAAATATCCACGATCAGACCGGTACGGTTGTAGGCGTATACGTTCAGCTCCGCCATATACCGCTCTCCCGCTGTATTCTCCGGCGCCTGCCACTCAGCGTCGATGAGGCGGTGCCGGTCTTCCTCTGACATATTGATCACATTGATGCAGTCTGTCCGGTGGATAGTCACGCCTCTTCCCCGGGTCACATATCCTACGATCTCGTCTCCCGGAATCGGATTGCAGCATTTTGAAAACCGCACGGCCACATCATGGATCCCTTTTACCACAATACCGCCTTTTACCTTCCCGATATGGAGCTTTTCTTTGTTGTCTGCGGCGGCCTCCAGAACCTTCTCGTCGGTGAGCTCCGCCTTATGCTCTTTATTGTAGGCTTCCTGGAGCTTATTGATGATCTGCCCTTCCTTCAGGCCTCCATGGCCTAAAGCCGCCAGGACAGAATCCCAGTCCCGGAAACCGTATTTTTTCATAACCGCTTCCTGATATTTGGGTTTCAGGATATTGCCCAGAGTAATGGCTTTTATCTTTGCATACTGGGCCAGCATATCCTTTCCCTTCAGGATATTATCTTCTTTTAATTCCTGTTTGAACCACTGATTGATCTTATTTTTGGCCTGGGTGCTTTTCACTACCTTCAGCCAGTCCCTGCTTGGGCCTTTGGAGTTCTGGGAAGTTATGATCTCCACCTGATCTCCGTTTTTGATCACATATTCGATGGGTACAAGCTTCCCGTTTACTCTGGCTCCTACCATCTTATTGCCCACCGCACTATGTACATTATAGGCAAAATCAATAGGGGTAGAGCCGTTTGGCAGGTTTTTCACATCTCCCGCAGGAGTAAAACAATATACGCTCTCTGAAAACAAGTCCAGGTCGCTTTTTAAAAGGCTTAAAAACTCTTTATTGTCGGACATGTCCCTCTGCCATTCCAGGATCTGGCGGAGCCAGTTCATTTTTTCCTCTTCTGACTGAGTGACCGTCGCTTTTCCATTATTATTGGATACTTCCTTATACTTCCAGTGAGCGGCGATACCATATTCCGCCGTCCTGTGCATCTCAAAGGTACGGATCTGGATCTCAAAGGGCTGGCCGTTGGGACCGATCAGGGTGGTGTGCAGGGACTGATACATGTTGGGCTTTGGCATGGCGATATAGTCTTTGAATCGTCCGGGTATGGGCTTATACATCTCATGTATGATCCCCAGGGCCGCATAACAGTCTTTCACCGTATCTACAATGATCCGTACTGCGAACAGGTCGTAGATCTGATCCAGGGTCTTATCCTGATTTACCATTTTCTTGTAAATGCTGAAGAAATGCTTGATCCTGCCGTCGATCTGGGCGTGGATCCCGGCGTTGTCGATATGCTGTCGGACCTCTCCAACGATCTGATCGATAAAGGCCTGCCGCTCGCTTCTTTTCAGATTGATCTTTTCCACCAGATCATAGTAGACTTCCGGCTTCAGATATTTCAGGGAAAGATCATCCAGCTCGATCTTGACTTTGGAGATACCCAGCCTCTGGGCAATGGGCGCATAGATATCCATGGTCTCTCTGGCCTTTTCCTTCTGCTTGGCCTCCGGCATATATTTCAGGGTCCGCATATTGTGGAGCCGGTCCGCCAGCTTGATCAGGATGACACGGATATCCTTTGCCATAGCCAGGAACATCTTCCTCAGATTTTCCGCCTGGACTTCTACCTTGTCTGCAGAATAACTTAACTGCCCCAGCTTGGTGACCCCGTCTACCAGAAGCTCCACCTCGGCTCCGAATTCCTCCCGGATCTCCTCGGAGGTCATTACCGTATCCTCCACCACGTCGTGGAGAAGGCCGGCCACGATGGTCTCTTTGTCTAACTCCAGATCCGCCAGGATAATACCCACGCACAGAGGATGTATGATATAAGGTTCTCCCGATTTTCTCACCTGGCCCTTATGGGCGTTGTTGGCAATATTGAAGGCCTTTTCGATCATGGTGATATCCGTAGAAGGATGATATTTTTTCACACTGGATATCAGCTCGTCGTATAAAACCTCAGGGCTTGTAAAATCCTCCATAGCCTTTACACTGGCATCTGCCTTTTTGATCTTCTCTATTTCTTCTTTCTGCAGTGTTGATTCTCTTTTTTCTTCCATATGCTACTCACCTGATTTCTATTTACCTTCATAGCGGATTACAGATGCCACGTCATATTCTGCCAGCCTTTCCCTTCCTTTCAGACCTGCCAGTTCCATGAGGAAAATCATCTTTACCACTTTTCCCCCAAGATGTTCTATCATTTTTGCAGCTGCTTCCACGGTACCTCCGGTAGCGATCAGATCGTCGATGATCACCACATTCTGTCCCGGCTTTACCGAATCCCTGTGCATTTCCAGAACTGCGCTTCCATATTCCAGATCATAGCTCTGTTCAATGGTCTCTCTTGGAAGCTTGCCTTTTTTACGGATCAATACCAAGGGCTTATGTAAATTGTATGCGATTGGCGCCCCAAAAATAAATCCTCTGGATTCCGCTGCGGCGATCACATCTACCTCCACCCCCTCCAGAAAGCTCTGAAGAGAATCAATCGCCAGTTTAAATCCTTCTTCATCCTGAAGAACGCTTGTCACATCCCGGAAAATAACCCCCTTCTCCGGAAAGTCGGGAATGCTGGTAATATAATCTTCCATATTTTTCTTTTCACAACTGCCCATCTTATCTCCATCCTTTTTATATCGAATCTTGTCTTTTATCAGGTTAATATGTAGATTTTAGTATAACATCTTTTTTTCCCATACGCAAATTTTTTATCGGATATTCTGTATGATCATTTCTATACTATCCCTGCCCATATAGGAATTGATGGAAGGATAATAGATCATATCCCATTTTTCTTTTTCCTGAAGCCGGCCGGCAAATGCGTCCCCGTCTCCGAACCAGACTCCCTGGGCCCGGAATCCGTAGTCGTCTGCCAGATCCATCTTCACTACGTTCCGGTTTTTTCCCAGAACCCGGAAATTCAGCACCTTTATGTCCTTCTGTGCAAATACCGGCTTTGTGTTTCCTTTTCCGAAGGGTTCCAGAAGGGACAACTGGCGGATAAGGGGCATAGTCACATAAGACATGGGCATGGGGACGTCGATGACGATCTTTTCTGTCATATCTTCCCGGGTCAGGCTGCAGTTTTCATTAAGCTTTCTCCGGAAAGCTTCCACATTCTCTTCGGGAAGAGAAAGTCCCGCCGCCATGGGATGGCCTCCGAATTTTGTGAGCA
>CALWSM010000093.1 GCA_944384185.1 uncultured Blautia sp.
AAAAAGTCAAAATATCGCAGTTTTTAATCAGAGAATTGCAGGAATTCCGGGACGGACTGTAATAAAATGTTAAGCATAAGTTTAAGACAGGAGGAATTTTGTTATGCCCAAGTGGTTAGACAACGCAATTTTTTATGAAATTTATCCCCAGAGTTTTCTGGATACCAACGGAGACGGTATCGGAGATTTTCAGGGGATCATCCGAAAACTGGATTATATAAAGGAACTGGGCTGCAACGCCCTGTGGCTGAACCCCTGCTTCCTCTCTCCCTTCTATGATGCGGGATACGATGTGGCGGATTACTGCAAGGCGGCTCCCAGATACGGGACCAACGAGGATCTGAAGGAGCTCTTTACAAAGGCCCATGAAAAAGGAATGCATGTGATCCTGGATTTGGTGCCGGGGCATACGTCTATTGAGCATCCCTGGTTTCAGGCTTCTTTAAGTCCGGAGGAAAATGAGTTTTCCCACAGATATATCTGGACAGACAAAGCATGGAAAGGCTTTGACAATATCGGGAATATCGCAGGGTGTATCCGGGGGCTTTCCGACAGAGACGGTTCCTGCGCAGCAAATTATTATACCACCCAGCCTGCGCTGAATTATGGATTTTATAAGGTTGAGGAGCCCTGGCAGAAGGACATGCACTCTCCGGAAGCAATGGCGACCAGAGAGGCGATGAAAGAGGTTATGCGTTTCTGGCTGGGTATGGGCTGCGACGGTTTTCGGGTGGATATGGCAGGCTCCCTGGTGAAAAATGACGAGGATGGGAAGGGAACCATTGAGCTGTGGCAGGACTTCCGCAGATTCTTAGATGAGGAATTCCCGGAGGCCGCTATGATCTCTGAGTGGGGACAGCCGGATAAGTCCCTGGAGGGAGGCTATCATATGGATTTCCTTCTTCACTTCGGCCCATCCCATTATATGGATCTGTTCCGCAGCGAACACCCTTATTTTAAGAGAGAGGGAAAAGGCAGTATCGGAGACTTTGTCAGAACTTATCAGGCCAACTATGATAAGACGAACAAGAAAGGCCTGATCTGTATCCCCTCCGGCAACCATGACATGAGCCGTATAAAAGAGAAATTAGATGATGAGGAAGTGAAGATCGCCTTTGCATTCCTGCTTTCTATGCCGGGAGCGCCGTTTATCTACTATGGAGATGAGATCGGCATGAACTATCTGGCAGGGATCCGCTCTGTGGAAGGGGGATACGAGAGAACGGGAGCCAGATCTCCCATGCAGTGGGATCATACTACCAACGCCGGCTTTTCCAGTGCAAAGCCTGAGGAGCTGTATATCATGATCGATCCGGACAAGGATCGCCCTACGGTGGAAGCCCAGATGGCAGAGGAGGGATCTCTGTTTCATGAAGTACAAAAGCTCATCCGGGTGCGTATGGCCCATGAGGCGCTCCAGAGCAATGCTCCATTGGAGTTCCTGTATGCGGAGGATCATGCATATCCTTTGGTTTATAAGAGAACCGGAGAGACAGAGACGATCCTCATTGCCGTGAATCCTTCCGGCCAGGAAGTCACCTGTAAGGTCCATGAAAAGGACGGAGAAGCCATCCTTTACGCCAATCACGGCGAGGCTGTGCTGAAAGACGGAACTCTGACCGTTCCTCCTGCAAGCGCAAGCTTTATTAAGATCAGATAAAAAGAATAAACAGAGAACGCAGCGCAGACAGCTCCTGTCAGGGGCATCCGGGCTGCGTTTCTTTTTTGGCAGAACCTTCCTTTTTTTGTAAAGGAAGTGTTGATTTTTTATATACCGATTGGTATAATGAACCTATCGCAAATCACTTAGTAAAGGCGGTGGTCCTTATGGACAACAGAGAATTGCTTCTGGACGCCGCGCTGGATCTGTTTTATGCCAAGGGTTATGATGCAGTGGGAGTCCAGGAGATCGTAGACAGGGCAGGCGTTACAAAGCCTACGCTGTACTACTATTTTGGGAGCAAGATCGGACTTTTGCAAAATCTCCTGGAGAGAGGATACAGCATTATGGAGAAAAGCGTTCTGGAGGCATCCAGAATGAACGCCAATCTTCCGGAAGTTCTGTATAAGGTGGCAAGGGAATTCTTTGACTATGCCGCAGATCATGAAAAATTTTATCTTTTTATGCTGGCGCTGTTCTATTCGGGAAGAGAAAATGAAGCATATAAAACGGTTTCCCCTTTCATTGAAAACTATTATAATATGATTGTAGGGATTTTTGAAAACGCAGCGTCCCAGCTGGGAAATATGAGAGGAAGGCAGAAGCTTTTTGCAGTGGGATTCACAGGAGTCCTGAACCACCATATTATGACAGTAAGCTATGGCCTTACGGAAAATGAAAAATTTGAGATATCCAACGAGACCACTTACGAGATCGTACATCAGTTTTTATACGGAATATATTCATAACAGGAGGAAATGAAAAAATGGCAGCATGGTATGAAGAGGCAGTATTTTATCACATTTATCCTATCGGTATGGCCGGAGCGCCCAGGGAGAACCGGGAAGAACAGACAGTCCACAGATTTGATCTTTTAGACGGCTGGCTGTCTCACGTGGCAGACCTTGGATGCACGGCGATCTATATAGGCCCTCTTTTTGAATCCACGACTCATGGATACGACACCAGGGATTATAAACTGGTGGACAGGAGACTGGGAGATAATCAGGACTTTGCAGAATTTGTAAAAAAAGCCCATGGACTGGGGATCAAGGTGGTGGTAGACGGGGTCTTCAACCATACGGGAAGAGAATTTTTCGCTTTCCGGGATATCCAGAAAAACAGGGAGAATTCTCCCTACTGCGGCTGGTATAAGGGGATTAACTTCGGTTGGAACAATCCTTACAATGACGGATTCGGCTATGAAGCCTGGAGAAATTGTTTTGAACTGGTAAACCTGAATCTTCAGAATCCGGAGGTGAGAAACTATCTTCTGGATGTGATCGACTTCTGGATCGATACCTTTGACATTGACGGTATCCGTCTGGACTGCGCCGACTGCCTGGACTTTTCTTTCATGGAAGAGATGCGCCGGCGGATCGGGATGAAGAAGAAAGACTTCTGGCTCATGGGGGAGGTGATCCACGGAGATTACAGCCGTTATATCCAGGATGGGGAGAAAATGCTCCACAGCGTTACAAATTATGAGCTGCACAAGGGGCTCTATTCCGGACATAACGATCACAATTATTTTGAGATCGCCCATACGATCCGGAGAGAATTTGACGAGAACGGCGGTATCTACAAGGGGATGAAGCTTTACTCCTTTGTAGATAACCACGATGTGGACAGGATCATGAGCAAGCTGAACCGGAAAGAGCATATCTATCCGGTATACACGCTTCTGTATACCCTTCCGGGGATCCCTTCTCTTTACTATGGTTCCGAATGGGGGATCGAAGGAAGAAAGGAAGGAAGCAATGACGATCCGCTGCGTCCGGCCCTGACCATGGAGGAACTGGAAAAGGAAAAAGACTCTCCGGTGATGGAATGGGTAAAAAAACTGGGCGAGCTTCACAAGAAGTTCAGCAGATGCCTGGCATACGGGCGCTACCGGGAGCTGCTCCTCACAAACCGCCAGTACGCCTTTGCAAGGTTTACAGAAGACCAGGGGTTGATCACAGCGGTAAACAATGACGAGCAGGAAGCAGAAATGTATATACCGGTTCCATTTGCCGACAAGACTTATGTAGATCTGGAGACAGGAAAAGAGACGGCAGTGGAAAACGGGAAGGTGCATATAACAGTGAAAGCAGCAGGAAGCGTATTCCTGGAAATACGTTAAAGATACAGGCACAGACGGAGACCGGGTAAAGGCGGAATAACAAAAAGAGCAAAAACTACAGGCCTGGAGAGCCGCATCTGGCCAGAGGGAGAGCAGGAGCATCTCCAATACAGGAAAAAGGGGAAATTTTTATGGGAAACAATATGAAAATAACGGAACTGGACCGGTATCTTTTCGGGCAGGGAACACATTATGAGATCTATAAGCTTCTGGGAGCCCATCCCGGGACACAGAGAAAGAAAGAAGGCGTATTCTTCGCCGTGTGGGCGCCTCACGCAAAGGAAGTTTCCGTAGTGGGAAGCTTTAACGACTGGGATCCGGAAGCGGATGTAATGACCTGTGATAATGACATGGGGATCTATCAACTCTTTATCCCGAAAGTGCGGGAGGGAGATCTGTACAAATTCTGCATTACTACTTATAAAGGGGAGAAGCTTTATAAAGCGGATCCTTACGCAAACTTTTCCGAAGTGCGCCCCGGCACAGCGTCCAGGGTCGTGGATATTACCAATTACAAATGGACCGATGCCGCCTGGATGAAAAAACGCCAGGAGTTTGACGTGAAGAAAGATCCTATGGCGATCTACGAAGTCCATCCGGGCTCCTGGAAGAAGCATCCGAGAAAGGATGAAGAGGATAAGGGCTTTTACAATTACCGGGAGCTGGCCCACTCTCTGGCGGATTATGTGAAGGAGATGGGATATACCCATGTGGAGCTGATGGGAATTGCCGAGCACCCCTTTGACGGTTCCTGGGGATATCAGGTAACCGGCTATTACGCTCCAACCTCCCGCTACGGAACTCCCGAAGATTTCCGCTATTTTGTCAACTATATGCACCGCAATAAGATCGGCGTTATCCTGGACTGGGTTCCCGCCCACTTCCCCAGAGACGCTCACGGACTGGCAGATTTTGACGGAACGCCTACCTATGAGTATGCAGACCCGAGAAAGGGAGAGCATCCGGACTGGGGAACGAAAGTTTTCGACTATGGGAAGAATGAGGTGAAAAACTTCCTGATCGCCAACGCTTTATTCTGGATCCAGGAGTACCATGTGGACGGTCTGCGGGTAGACGCAGTGGCTTCCATGCTGTATCTGGATTACGGAAGGCAGGACGGCCAGTGGGTGCCCAACCAATATGGAGAAAACAAGAATCTGGAGGCGATCGAGTTCTTCCGGCATTTAAATTCCGTGGTTCTGGGTAAGAATAAAGGCACAGTGATGATCGCCGAGGAATCTACCGCCTGGCCTATGGTCACCGGAGACCCGAAAGACGGAGGCCTGGGCTTCAGCCTGAAATGGAATATGGGCTGGATGCATGACTTCCTGGAATATATGAAGCTGGATCCTTATTTCCGGAAATACAATCATAATAAGATGACCTTCTCCATTACTTACGCTTACAGTGAGAATTTTGTCCTGGTACTTTCCCATGATGAGGTTGTCCATCTGAAATGTTCCATGATCAATAAGATGCCCGGTCTTGGACAGGACAAGTTTGAGAATCTGAAAGCAGGATATTCCTATATGATCGGCCATCCGGGAAAGAAGCTGCTGTTTATGGGCCAGGATTTCGGCCAGTATCAGGAGTGGAGCGAGGAGAGAGAGCTGGACTGGTATCTTTTGGGAGAAGAGAGCCATCGGCAGCTTCAGAATTATGTAAAACAGCTTTTCACCCTGTATAAAAAATATCCGGCTCTGTACGCCAACGACGGCAACCCCCAGGGCTTTGAATGGATCAACGCCGACGATGCAACCAGGAGCATTTACAGCTTTATCCGCCTGTCCCCCACAGGAAGAAACAATCTCCTTTTTGTGATCAACTATACGCCTGTGGCCAGAGATGATTACCGGGTAGGCGTGCCGAAACGGAAACAGTACAAGCTGATCCTGAACAGCCGGGAACCGGAGTTCGGCGGCCATGAGCATAAGGAACAGCTGGTCTATAAGGCTGTGAAGAAGGAGTGCGACGGAAGGCCTTATTCCTTCGCCTATCCTCTGCCTGCTTACGGGGTGGCGGTGTTCCTCTTCTAAAGGAAGATAGAAAGACTGAGAATAATGAAGATAGAATCCCCAGGAGCTCTGGAAAGACTGCGCACCATAGCAGCAGCCCCAGAGATCCTGGGGATTTATAAACAGAGAAAAGTTCTCCATTAAAAGCGTCAGGCAGTCAAAGATAACGGCAACGACGATCACCAAATATATTGAATATTTGAAAGACGCTTTTCTGATTGAAGAGGCGAACCGGTATGACATTAAAGGGAAATCGTATATTGGTACGCCGGTAAAATATTATTTCATGGATCTGGGACTTCGGAATGCAAGGATAAACTATCGGCAGATGGAAGTGACGCATTCCATGGAAAATGTGATCTACAATGAGATGCGGATGAGAGGTTTCAACGTGGACGTGGGCAATCTTAATATTGTGGAGAAGGGGAAGGACGGAAAACAGGTAAAGAAAAATCTGGAAGTCGATTTTGTCTGTAATAAAGGATCTAAGAAATATTATATCCAGTCCGCTTATATGATTGAGACAGAGGAAAAAATGACACAGGAGCTCCGGCCGTTTCAGAAGATCCGGGATTCTTTCAAAAAAATTGTGATCACAGCAAATACGCCTAAGCCGTTTTACAATGAAGAGGGGATTTTGATCATGAATGTCTATGACTTTTTATTGAAACCGGAGCTGCTGGAATTCTGATCAAATTAGAAGTGGTATTAATTGCAACAGATTTTATCAGTGGGCTGAGAGATGGGTATGCAAAAACATTATACAAAAAAATGCCGGGATTAGAATAAGGTTTTATCGAATTCGATTGAGTTCTGGACAGAATAACTCCCCTTCCCCTTGCATAGATTGTAAAAAGCAGAGTTTTCGGGGGATTTTCCTTGAAAGATTATATCGAAGAGCGTGCTATAGAGATTGCAAATTATATTATTGAAGAGAAGGCTACCGTGCGTCAGACAGCAAAGAAATATGGGGTAAGCAAGAGTACGGTACATAAGGACGTTACCGAGCGTCTTCTCCAGATCAACCCCTCTCTGGCTGCCCGTGCCCGTATAGTATTGGATGTGAATAAATCGGAACGACATATCCGGGGCGGGATGGCGACACGGGAAAAGTATCTACATCAGCATATAGGGGCAGAGCAAGCCACCGGCTAAGCCGGTGGTCTTGACGTTTATTCTCCATTAAAAACCAACTGAAAATCGGATTGTCCGTTAATTATCCCATAGCATATTCCCACAAGGCAGCTCGGCTAGCATTAAAATTACATGTATTATAAAAAGGGCTATTTTCGTCCAAATCATAATCTATAATTACTAATGGACTAGAACAAGAGGCCTCTATCTGTGCTTCATCCATACCTTGATCTTTAAGATAACTTTTATATTTTTGTAAATCAGACGCTTCCATTTCATTAGGAATAGAACCATAAATTCTAGTTTGCGTAGACCCAGTCTCAGAAGAATATTCCTCCTGAATTTTTGGAGCCAAATTCGTGATTGCATTTACTTCTTCGAAAGAAAAAGTAATCCTAACCAATCCATACGTTGGATCAAACGAAAGGGTAGTTTGCGCATCTTCCCCAAGAAAGGATATCGGCTCTACTAATACATACATTTCAATACTATTTGACTCCCCAGCGCTCAAACATTCTACGGAGTCTTCTTCAATACCGATTTCTTCAAAAACTTCTTCTTTCTTCTGTCCCCAATTTACATTTTCAATTGGAGCGTCCCAGTTATATGCAACGTCATTCTTCTCTTGAGCAGAGCATCCGGCTAATAAGCCAATCCCCATCAAACACATAACATACAGTATGTTTTCTTTTCTCATACATTTCACCAATAAATAATACACAAAATATTTCTCAAGTAATATAATATTACATGATATTATAATTGCTCTTATTTTTCAGAAAAATCGCACCATTTAACCACTCTAATCGCCCATTGGTCCATACCTCCCTTCCGTCTTTCTTCAAATTTATACGCTCCTTAATATGATTAAATTATACCATACCAAAAATTTTTATCTATTATCATTGTTTCATAAATATTTATTCTTCACATTGTTTATTGCAGAGATTTTTACTTTTTTATCTGAATATTTCACGCTATGAGAGCCATCGATACGCTTTTGAGATCCACCTTTAATCAATTTCATGCAATAAATCCGCCCGGATACCAGGTTTTACTTTAGCTATTCTTTTGTAGAATCTTTATTGGAGAAATAGTCTCCGATTCTATGAAAGGAGGCCGAAAACATAGACAAAAAGATTAACGTGAAGCGGATACTGGAATTTCGTAGTGCCGGGATGGGGCGGAATGTAATCGCTGTTAGCAAGCACATTCTTCATAGGTGTTCATATGCCGCATGATGTAAAAGGTATCGATAGGTCGGAAAGGACCGGTTTGTTTTGAAAAAAACAGCCGTAGGGATGTCCGCATTCAAACCAGTATTGTGTGAGAATATCCGGAACATTTTGGGAAAAGATGGCGTAGCGGTTGGCGCAGTTTTGGGAGCGGGCGACATGAATCCGCATATTTTGGTGTTGAATATCACAGTAGATTAAGCTATAACAAGGCAACCGTATAAGAAAGAGTCTGTGATAAGGCGAAACGCCGGGATCACAGGCTCTTTTTCTGTATATATCCCGGGAATAAAACCAGTGTGCAAATGAACAGTTGACGGAAAGATAAAGAATAGCATTTGTTTATATGGTGAAAATAGATAAAAAACAAAAGGGAAAATTGTGAAAAGTCACGTAAATGTATAAAAGGGGACTCAAGTCCTTTTTGGAATGGTAAATTATAGGTAAGATGCAAGTAGAACAAAGAACGAAAAAGAAAGAAGGTAGAGTTTATGAATTACTCAGAAGACGCCAATAAACAATATCACATTCAGGTAGGAAAAGGAGACGTGGGACGTTATGTGATCCTCCCGGGAGATCCAAAACG
>CALWSM010000094.1 GCA_944384185.1 uncultured Blautia sp.
ATAAAGACATGAGACAAAGGCGCTTTGGATTACATATCATGTTATAAGAAAGGATGCAGCTATGGAATTTTATAAATATCACAGTCTGGGAAATGATTATCTGGTATACGATATCCGGAAGAATAGGGAAGAGCTTGACCAGGAGAAGATCATCCGGGTCTGCAGCAGGAACTTCGGCATCGGCTCCGACGGTATTGTGGCAGGACCTTATGAGAAAGAGGGAAAGCTTTTTGTACGGGTATTTAACCCGGACGGCACAGAGGCAGAGCAGGGAGGCAACGCCCTCAGAATATTTGCCCATTATCTCAGGACTACGGGAGATATCCAAAAGGAGTCCTTTTCACTGGCAACCAAAAGCGGTATTTCCCAGATCCGCTATCTGAACAGAGAGGGAAACCGGATCCAGATGACCATGGGCAGACTGGATTTTTCCAGCCGGACCCTGGGACTTTCCGGTCCGGACCGGGAGGCTGTCCATGAATTCTATAATTTTGGCGGGGAAGAATATGACTGCACCTGTGTTTCTGCGGGAAATCCCCACTGTGTGATCATCATGGAAGACATAGACCGGGAGACGGTATGCCGGATCGGAAAGGATTCGGAGCGGGCAGAAAGCTTTCCTGAAGGGATCAATACAGAGATCGTGAAGATCCTGGATAAGAATAATATCCAGATCGAGATCTTTGAGCGGGGAGCCGGTTACACTCTTGCCTCGGCTACGGGAGCCTGTGCAGCGGCAGGCGCCGCTTATAAAAGAGGTCTGATCGACTCTGACGTTATGGTCCATATGCCGGGAGGAAAGCTGTGGACACAGATTGACGATCAGTGGAATGTAAAAATGATCGGCGGCGCCAAAAGGATATGCAGGATCCAGCTGTTCGAGGACTTTTTTTAGGAATCCATCCGGCGTTTCCGGGTTTTGGGGGCTTGCTTTTTGAAAAAGATATGATATACTAGCCAACGAAGGACATTGAAAAATACAGCGGCAAGGGGCGGAAGCAGGACTTTCGTCCCCTTTTGCAATGTATAGACCGTGATGCAGGATGTCAGGAAAGCTTCAGAAGCATGGCCGGGAGCTTCCGGATCCTGTTATCACAGCAGGATTAAGAAGGGAGAATGCGGCATGACAAAAATTGATATTTTTTCAGGATTTCTGGGAGCGGGAAAAACAACGCTGATCCAGAAGCTTTTAAAGGAAGCATACAAAGGAGAGCAGGTGGTGCTGATCGAGAATGAATTTGGAGAGATCGGCATTGACGGCGGATTTCTGAAGGAAGCTGGAATTGAGATCCGGGAGATGAACTCCGGGTGTATCTGCTGCTCTCTGGTAGGAGACTTTGGAGAAGCCTTAAAGGAGGTTATCGGAAAATACAGCCCTGACAGGATCATTATCGAGCCTTCAGGGGTGGGAAAACTTTCTGATGTGATCAAAGCCGTACAGAAAGTGGAAGATTCAGTTGACATAAAACTGAACAGCTTTACTACACTGGTAGATGTGACCAAGTGCAAAATGTATATGAAAAACTTCGGAGAATTTTTCAGCAACCAGATCGAGTATGCGGGGACGATTATCTTAAGCCGTACAGATACAGAAAAAGCTACACAGGAAAAAGTAGAGGCGGCAGTGGAACTGATCCGTTCCCTGAATAAAACAGCGGCAGTGATCACCACGCCTATCGCTCAGCTGTCAGGGAAGAAGATCCTGGATACTATGGAGAACAACACTTCTCTGGAGAAGGAACTGATGGAGGAAGAGATCTGTCCGGTATGCGGCGGCCACCATCACCATCATGACCATGAGGAATGTGACCACGACCATCACCATCACGATCATGAGGAATGTGACCACGACCATCATCATCACGATCATGAAGAATGTGACCACGATCACCATCATCACGATCATGAGGAGTGCGGTCACGACCACCACCATCACGACCATGAGGAATGCGGCGGCGGCCACCATCACGACCATGAGGAATGCGGCCATGACCACCATCATCATGACCATCACGGCCACCATCATGCAGATGAGGTATTTACCAGCTGGGGCAGGGAGACCATTCGGGTTTATTCTGAAGAAGAAATCCGGAAGATCCTGGATACCCTGTCTGACGACCAGTCTTACGGAATGGTGCTGAGAGCCAAAGGAATGGTGGAAGGCGGCGATGGGCAGTGGATCTATTTCGATATGGTTCCGGGAGAAGCCGATATCCGTCAGGGCGCTCCGGACTATACAGGAAGGCTCTGTGTGATCGGTTCCAAGCTGAACGAAGACAAGCTTGCAGAACTTTTTGGCGTATAAGATATATTGTATAGAAGGGATAGGACAAAAAGATGGAAGAAGAAATCAGAGTTCCCATATATTTTATGGCAGGATTTCTGGAAAGCGGAAAGAGCACTTTCCTGGATTTTACCATAGATCAGGACTATTTTCAGATAGACGGCCCTACCCTGCTGATCCTCTGCGAAGAGGGAGAAGTAGAGTTTGATCCGAAAAAGCTGAAGAAAAGCAGGACCAGCCTGGAGGTTATTGATAAATTTGAGGATCTGACCCCGGAGCGTCTGGTAGCCTATGACGCTTTTTACCGGCCGGAGCGGGTGATCATTGAATATAACGGTATGTGGCAGGTAAGTAAATTTGAAGAAATGCAGCTCCCGAAGGACTGGGGTCTTGTACAGCAGATCGTTACCGTAGACGCCAGTACCTTCCAGGTATACATGAACAATATGAAATCTCTGTTTGTGGAAATGGTAAGAGGGGCGGATATGGTCTTGTTTAACCGCTGCAGTACAGACATGCCCCTGGCCTCTTTCCGGAGAAGCGTAAAGGTAGTCAACCAGTCTGCAGAGATCATTTTTGAAGATGAGGAAGGGGAGATCGAAGATATTTTCGCCGAAAAAATGCCCTTTGATGTGGAGGCAGATGTGATCGAGATCATGGATGAAGACTTTGGAATCTGGTTTATCGACGCCATGGATCATCCGGAGACATATGAGGGCAAAAAGGTGGCCTTTACCGCTATGGTGCTGAAATCCAGAGAACTTCCAAAGAACGTATTCGTTCCGGGAAGAATGGCCATGACCTGCTGTGCGGAGGATACCAGTTTTATCGGCTATATCTGCAGGTCCCCTGAGGCAAAGAATCTGAAGACCGGGAAATGGGTGAAGCTGGTGGCTAAGGTGGACTATGAATATGTAGAATCCTACCACAAGGAAGGGCCGGTGCTTACTGCCCTTTCCTTAGAGCCTGCAGAACCTCTGGCCCAGGAACTGGTATATTTTAATTAAGGAGAAGCTTATGTTTTTGATAGCAGGCCTGGGGAATCCAGGAAGACAGTATGAAAGAACAAGGCATAACATGGGGTTTGACGCCATAGACGAGCTGATCGAACGCCATAGGATCCCTCAGGGAGGTATCGCCCACAAGGCTATGTACGGCAAGGGGATCATAGGCGGCGAAAAGGTCATTCTGGCAAAACCCCTAACCTACATGAACTTAAGCGGGGATTCCCTTCGGGAATTTGTGAATTATTATAAACTGGACCCGGAGACAGAGCTGATCGTCCTTTATGACGATATCGACCTGGAGCCGGGACAGATTCGGATCCGGAAAAAAGGCAGCGCCGGAGGCCATAACGGGATCAAAAGTATTATCGCCCAGCTTGGGACCCAGAATTTTTACCGGGTGAAGATCGGCGTAGGGGCAAAGCCCAAAGGCTGGGATCTGGCAGATTATGTCCTGGGCCGTTTTTCCGCTGGGGAAAGAGAGGCTGTGGACCAGGCCATTATCCAGGCGGCCGATGCAGTGGAGATGATCCTGTCTGAAGGGATCGAGGCGGCTATGAACCACTATAACGGAGCCGCCAAAAAGAAGAAAGCGAAAGCTCAGGAAGAGCCGGAGAACCGGCAGGAGTAAGTTATGCAGGTATTTGTGCAGCCATTGGAAAATTTAACAGAGTACCAGGAGATCCGGTCGCGGCTTCCTGAAAACAGGGGGATCCTTCAGCTGTCCGGCTGCGTGGAATCACAAAAAGCTCATATGATATATGGGCTTTTTCATGGTATGAAAAAAGACAGAAAAAGAGAGGATTTAAACTGCCTGATCATTGCGGAGAACGATCTGAAGGCCAAAGAGCTTTATGAGGATTTCCGGATGTACGACCAGGAGGTGTTTCTTTATCCGGCTAAGGATCTGATCTTTTTTCAGGCAGACGTTCATGGAAACCTTCTCACAAGGGAGCGCATGAAGGCAGTGGCGGCTCTTCTGGAGAAAAAAGGGGTTACGGTGATCACCAGCATGGGCGGCTGCATGGATTACCATCTTCCCCTGGAAGTAATCCGGGAACATACGCTGGTATTTCGAAACGACAGTCCGGTGGATCTGGAAAAGCTGCGCAGACAGCTTCTGGGTATGGGATATGAGGGAAACGCCCAGGCGGAAGCGCCGGGACAGTTTTCTGTCCGGGGCGGTATTATCGATATCTTTCCCCTTACTATGGATAATCCGGTGCGGATCGAATTGTGGGGGGACGAGGTGGATTCTATCCGCAGCTTTGATCCGGAAAGCCAGCGCTCCATAGAAAATCTGGAGGAGGTCATTCTTTATCCGGCTTCGGAGCTGGTCCTGGATCCGGAGACTCTGGAAAAAGGACTCCAGGCTATTGAAAAAGAAAAAAAATCTATGGTAAAGAAATTCCGGGAGAATTTCCTCACAGAAGAGGGGGCCCGGCTGACCCATATAGTGGAGGAGGCTGTGGACAGCCTGAAGGAATATCAGGACTTTTCTGCAGGAGAACATTTTCTCCGGTATTTTTATAAAGACGCCGTGACTTTCCTGGACTATTTTCCTACCGAGGATACCCTGGTGTTCCTGGATGAGACCAACCGGCTGGCGGAGCAGGGAAAGGCCATTGAGATGGAATTCCGGGAAAGTATGGAGCACCGGCTGGAAAAAGGCTATCTTCTGGCCGGACAGACGGACATTCTCCTGTCCTGCAGCCAGACGATCCAGAACCTCAATAAGAAAAACTGCGTGTCCCTCTGTACCATAGAGCAGCAGAAGGGAGACTGGGCGATCCGGGAACAGTTTTATACTACGGTAAAATCGGTAAGCCCGTATAATAACAGCTTCGAGCTGCTGGTGAAGGATCTGGGATATTTTAAGAAAAACGGCTATCAGGTCCTTCTCATTTCTCCGTCCAGGACCAGAGCGGCCAGACTGGCCGGGGATTTAAGCCAGGAAGGTCTGAACAGCTTTTACACAGAAGATATGGACCGGGTCATCGCTCCCGGAGAGATCATGACGGCCTTCGGCCATGCGAGGCGGGGATTTGAGTATCCTTTTGTAAAGTTTGTGCTGATCACAGAGTCGGATATTTTCGGCCAGGAGAAGAAGAAAAAGCGGAAAAAGACAGAGTACAGCGGCAAGAAGATCCAGAATTTCAGCGAGCTGAGTGTGGGAGACTATGTGATCCATGAAAATCACGGGCTGGGAATCTACAAGGGGATCGAAAAGATTGAAGTAGACCGGGTGGCGAAAGATTATATAAAGATCGAATACGGAGACAATACCAGCCTGTATATCCTGCCCAACCAGCTGGACCTTCTCCAGAAATTCGCAGGCTCCGAGGCAAAGGGAGTCAAGCTGAACAGACTGGGCACCCAGGACTGGAAAAAGACCAAGACCAAGGTAAAAACAGCGGTAAAGAATATCGCAAAGGATCTGGTAGCCCTGTATGCGGCCAGACAGGCTCAGGCCGGCTACCAGTACGGACCGGATACGGTATGGCAGCAGGAATTTGAAGAAATGTTTCCCTTTGAGGAAACAGAAGATCAGCTTGCCGCAATAGAAGCCACAAAGAGGGATATGGAAAGCTCCAGGATCATGGACCGGCTGATCTGCGGAGACGTGGGCTACGGAAAGACAGAGATCGCTATCCGTGCGGCCTTTAAGGCTGTTCAGGAGAGCAAGCAGGTGGCCTATCTGGTGCCCACCACGATTCTGGCCCAGCAGCATTACAATACTTTTGTCCAGAGGATGAAGGACTTTCCCGTCCGCATAGAGCTGCTGTGCCGTTTCCGCACGCCGGCCCAGCAGAAGAAAACCATCGAGGATCTGAAAAAGGGCCTGGTGGATATTGTGATCGGCACCCACAGGCTCCTGTCCAAAGACGTGGAGTTTAAGGATCTGGGACTGCTGATCGTAGACGAAGAACAGCGTTTTGGCGTTACCCATAAAGAAAAGATCAAAAAATTAAAGGAAAATGTAGACGTGCTCACATTGACAGCCACCCCTATCCCCAGGACTCTTCATATGAGTCTTATCGGCATCCGGGATATGAGTGTGCTGGAGGAAGCCCCCATGGACAGAATGCCCATCCAGACCTTTGTTATGGAATACAATGAAGAACTGGTCCGGGAAGCGATTACCAGAGAGATGGCCAGAGGCGGCCAGGTATTCTATGTGTACAACCGGGTAAACGATATAGACGAGGTGGCAAACCGGGTGGCGAAGCTGGTGCCGGAGGCAAACGTAGCCTTTGCCCACGGGCAGATGCGGGAACATCAGCTGGAGAAGATCATGTACGGATTTATTAACGGGGACATTGACGTGCTGGTATCCACGACCATCATTGAGACAGGCCTGGATATTTCCAACGCCAATACCATGATCGTCCACGATGCAGACCAGATGGGTCTTTCTCAGCTTTATCAGCTCCGAGGCCGGGTGGGACGCTCGAACCGGACGGCCTACGCTTTTCTCATGTACCGGAGGAATAAGATGCTAAAGGAGGTAGCGGAGAAGCGCCTCCACGCCATCCGGGAGTTTACAGATCTTGGCAGCGGATTCAAGATCGCCATGCGGGACCTGGAGATCCGGGGAGCTGGAAATCTTCTGGGAGCAGAGCAGCACGGACATATGGAGGCGGTTGGCTATGACCTGTACTGCAAGATGCTGGACGAGGCGGTAAAAGAGGCAAAAGGCATTAAACAGAAGGAGGAATTCGAGACTTCCATAGATCTGGAGCTGAATGCCTTTATCCCGCCCAAATATATTCCCAACGAATACCAGAAGCTGGATATTTATAAGAGGATCGCAGGTATTGACAGCCAGGAAGAATATGAGGATATGCTGGAAGAGCTTTTAGACCGGTTCGGAGAACCGCCTAAGGCAGTGGAGAATCTTCTGGCTATAGCGGTGCTGAAGGCCTTGGCTCACAGGGCTTATGTCACGGAGATCAAACAGACAGGGAAAACAGTGAAGATCACAATGTTCGAGAGAGCGAGGCTGGATTCCTCTGCCTTCCCCGGGATCCTGGAAAAATATAAGGATAATCTGAAGCTCCGTCTGGAAAAGCAGACTTACTTCCTGGTTTCCCTCAAAGGGAGAAGGCCCAAGGAAACCTTAGATGTATTAGAACTGCTGAAAGACATACTCACAGATTTCCAGGCGCTGGTGGAAGAGTAAGGACTTTGGGCTGTTTTCACAGGATATTCACATTCCGGCTTAAAATCTCTCTTGCCCCGGGGAGGAAAAGCGTCTATAATGGGAAAAGGACATTTTTGTAACTACAGGGAGGAAATTATGAATAAAGCAGCTAAGAAATTATCCGGAGTGCTTCTGGTAGGTATACTCGGAGCGTCATTTCTCACAGGATGCGGGAAGACGCCGGATGGAACCCAGCCTCTGATTACCGCAGGGGAAGATACGATCACTGTGGGAACAGGAAACCTGATGCTGAGGATGAATCAGGCCACTATGCTTTCTTACTATTCTATGATGGGAGGCAGCACCGCCGGGATCTGGTCTCAGGACGCAGGAAACGGAGAGACTTACGGGGATACCACCAAAGAAAGTGTGCTGGATGAGCTGGAGAATATGCTGGTCCAGAAGCAGCATGGAGAAGACTATGGCGTGACGATCTCAGAAGAGGAGCAGAGCAAGATAGAAGAAGCGGCGAAAGCCTTTATGGATGCCAATACGGAGGAGACGATCCAGTCCTTACTGATTTCCCAGGCTGACGTAGAAACGCTTCTGGAACTCTATACCTATCAGACGAAAATGTATGATCCTATGGTGGCCGATGTGGATACCAATGTAGAGGATTCCGAGGCTGCCCAGAGCAAGATCACCTACTGCCGGATCGATATCAGCGATACTCAGAACGAGGATGGAACTACAACGCCTCTTACCGATGAGGAAAAGCAGGCTAAGAAAGACCAGGCCCAGGCGATCCTGGATCAGCTCCAGGCCCAGGCAGACCCGGCCGGAGCAGATATGGACGCCATTGCAAAAGGAGTGAACGAGGACTTAAGCGCTGTAGATAATACCTTCGGCGAGGACGATACCCTTCTGGACGACAAGCTGAAGGAAGCTGCAAAAACCCTTCAGGACGGACAGGTCTACGGAGAAGTGGTAGAAGGGGAAAACGCTTATTTTGTGGTGCGGATGGACAGCGTTCTGGACCGGGAAGCTACGGATCAGGAAAAGGAAAACATCGTAAATGAGAGACAGCAGGAAGCATACAGCGATCTTCTGGAACAGTGGAAAGAGGACACAGACATTACGGTAAACGAGAAAGAATGGGAGAAGGTTACTCTCACAGATACAGAGCAGTTTACGATCAAACAGGCTGAGACAGAAGAATCTAAAGAGGATGCTGCCGCAGATACGGGAGAAGACGCCCCAGGCGAGACAGAAGACGGCGCAGCGGATACTTCAGACAGTACCGGGAC
>CALWSM010000095.1 GCA_944384185.1 uncultured Blautia sp.
AGGGTCAGCAGGATATAATACATAGGTTCTGTCAATGTCTGAAACTGTTCTCTTGCCATGCTTTCAAGCCTCCTTTTCAGGCAGACGTTTTTTTGATGTTAGTATTCCCCTTCCTGCTCTGCGAAAGCTTTAGGACCTCCCGGATAAAAAGGATCTCCTCTCTGTCCAGATCCTTCTTTCCAGTCATATACAGCACTCTGTCCCCGTACTTCACGATTGTATGATTCTCATTCCTGCTCTGTTCCGTCTGCAGGGCCTCCCATGCTTCTGCGTCTGGAGGGATTTCCCCCTCTTCTTTTGTGTATATAGAATAAATCCGTTCCAGGATCCATGGATAAGGGGATTGATATACCTGGCAGATCATCGCATTTTCATCATAGGGATCATCTGTTCTGGGATATCCTTCCGGCAAAAGGACATTATAACGCCTGGCTTTTCCGAAAATTCCCTCCCATTCATCGGTCAGCTCCAGTTCCCCGGTTCCATATCTGTTCTCTATAACCTGGGCGTTCTTTTTATGAATCGGAGAATTTTCTGCTTTACTTACCATAAGAACAGAAAATCCCACAAAAATAATAAGAAAAGCAAAGATCGCCTGAAGCAGCATATTCCATTCTCTGGAAGGCCGGATCACCGCCAGAAGTACTGCCATCAGCAGCATTCCTACGCTGAATACAAGATACATTGACATGGTTTGGGAATCCGCCAGGAGCAGAACCATCGCTATGATCCCCAAAAAGCCGGCAAAGGAAAGGATTTTCCGGATTGCCTCCCATATAAAACTCCCTTTTACCCGGCTGCCGTAAAAAGGAGTCTTTTCCTGTTCCAGCATTTTCTCTGTTCTTGATTTCCAAAACAGATAACTGACACACCTGGCAGCATTTTCAAGGAAATATAGATTCCATAGGATAAACACTGCTATCCAGATATCAGAAAAAATATTTCTGGCAAAGTCCGTATTGAGCAACGCATACCATTCGCTGACTGCCATAAAACAAGTAAAGGCAAGTCTTCCCCTGAAGGCCTTCCACTCAGCTTCCCGTATATTCTCATATCTTTCTCTCTCAGTAACAATAGGCAGGGCATCTTCTCTGATTTTTCGGAATACGCAAAGCTTTCTGGTGCTGTCTATCAATTCCCATCCGGCCTCTTGGCAATATTGAGCATACTCTTTCGTATTGGGTTCCGGTTTTACATCATTTTCATCACCTTCTGGAAATACCTCTACATCATAAATTTCTCTTCGGGGCGCCTCTTTTTCAAATATCATTCCAAATCGCCAGCCTTTAAAAATCCAGCCCTTAGACGCCATTTTCTCCAGATATGCGGCAAAACTGTCGCATTCCCTATATCCATAGTTTCTAAACGCCATTTTTTTCTTCATAGGAACACCCCCGTTCTCCGAAAAAACATTCCCTGAAAACAAATTATCGAGTGTCGATATTTCCTGCTTTCAGTATAATATCGACACTCGATAATTGCAATAGATTTCTTATAATTCCCGCACCTATTTTTCTTTCACATACTCTTCCAGATGTACCTCTTCCGGGATCTCATAACCGCACTTTCTACACCGGCTTTCCCCTACTGTCAACCCGTCCCGCTCAAAGACTTCGATCCCGTCTTTTTCACCGCACTCAGGACAGTCGATCTCCCTGATGGAGGTCATATTCCTGGCGTCCCAGCATGCTGCAAATGCTGTCATATCCGGTTCCTTCCTTTCTTACACTCCCTTATAGGCCCAACTTCTCAATGATCTCTTTCAGCGCTGTCCGCACCGGGGAATCCTCAGGAAGCTGCACCGTTGGTTTTCCGTCGCAGTCGTACTGATACACCATGTCGTCATGGGGCACTACCCCAAGAAGCTCCAGACCCTGGTTCCTGATCTCCTCCAGAGTTCCCTCATCCAGTTTCCCCTCAGGCGCCCGGTTGACGATCAGTCCTGTTTTCCTGGGGTGGAAATTCAATTCCTCCATCAGCTTTGCGATCCGTCCTGCTGCCTGGACTCCTCTCCTGGAGCAGTCGCTGACCAGGATGGCAACCTCCATGGCCGGCAGGATCCCTCTGCTGATATGCTCCATTCCCGCTTCATTATCCACCACAATATAAGGATAATGACTCTGAAGCTTCTGCACCTGGGTCTGGACCAGACCATTTACAAAGCAGTAGCAGCCCTGTCCCTGAGAACGTCCCATAACCATCAGATCATAGTCGTCTTCCTCTGTCAGGGCGTCCATCATACGGCTTTCCAGATATTCCGCTTTGGTAACCCCTGCCGGGATCTTATACTTTGGATCCGTACCTGCCCGTTCAATTTCTTCTCTCAACTCACCCAGGGTGATCCCAGGCTCTACTCCCAGAACTTCATTTAGGTTAGAATTGGCGTCTGCGTCCACAGCCAGCACCGGCTTCTTCCCTGTCTCACAGAGATACTGGATCAAAAGCCCGCACAGCGTAGTCTTTCCCACGCCACCTTTTCCCGATACTGCAATGATATGTCCCATAATATCTTCCTCCTATCCGTTTTCCCCCACAGGGGTTATATTTTATTAAACATGTTGTTGATTTTCTTACACCATGGATATTATAATAAAACCCAGAAGAATACAATGATCAGATTTCCGGATCTGCTATGTTTCTCAACAGATTTTAAAAATTGTCTATAAACAGGGGGACTTTGCGTGAAAAATAAAACGAAAATCACAGATCGGCGCACCAGATATACCCGGCAGACGATTAAAGACTCTTTTCTTTCCCTTCTGAAGGAAAAACCCTTTTCCAAGATCACGGTTACAGAACTCTGCCGCCTGTCCGAGATCAACCGGGGAACCTTTTATCTTCATTATTATGATATAGACGACGTGTTGGATGACCTGCTCCATGACGTGGTCACAGACACTTCCAGCGTACTGGATCATGTACTCTGCTCTGAAAAAACAGGCTGCACCTACCCTTTCTGCCGGAAGGTACAGGAAGATCCCAGGCTTCAGATCCTGTTTTTTGATGATGTGGCCTCTTCCCGGCTGCTGGAAAAGCTCTGCGAGCTGTCCAAAGAGGATTTTGTCACCCATCTTATGCAGAACAGCCTCCTTACCTTTGAGCAGGCGGAGGCTGTCCTTTACTTTCAGATGAACGGCTGTCTGGCCATTAATAAAAGAATGTTAAAGAACAAATGTACCGACTGGAAAGAGATCCAGCAGGCTGTGGATCATTTTATCCGGGCCGGCCTGGAAAGTTTTCTGATCCTGGACGGCCGCCAGAGGATTTCCCAAAAAGCACCAGACCGATCAGGCACACCAGAAACTCCGTAACCGGGAAAGCGGCCCAGACTCCCGGCAGTTTTCCCAGGGCCGAAAGAAGAAAGGCCAGGGGAATGATCAGGATAAATCCCCGCAGCAGAGAAATAACATGGGCAGGCAGAGGATTATCCGTAGAGGTAAAGTAGACCGACAGTATAATATTGGATCCTGCAAAGATGCAGCCGGTAAAATAGATCCGCAGCCCCTGCCGGGCAATGCGCTGGAGGGTGGGATTCTGTTCACTGTTGAAAACAGCGGCGATGGGATCGGCGCCAAAGTAGATCGTCAGATACACCGCTGCAGATATAAGGACTGCCGCTGTCACGGCGTAGCGGAGGATACTATGGATATTCTTACGATTTCCCGCCCCGTAAAAGCTGCTCATCAAAGGCTGGATCCCCTGGGAAACTCCTGTATAGATAGCGATCACCACCAGAGAAAGGTTTGCGATCACTCCGTAGGCTGCAACTCCCGTATTTCCTGCCAATCCAAGAATGATCCTATTAAACACAATAATGACAATCCCGGAGGACACCTCGGTAATAAGGGAAGGAAGTCCGCTGGAGAAGATTCCCAGGACCAGCCCTGGCAGGATCCTGCATTTTTTCAGATGGAACTGATTTTTCTTTCTCAGCAGGTAGGGGGACAGGATCCCGATACTGATCACCGGAGCCAGCCCCGTGGCAAAAGCCGCTCCGAAGATCCCCATTTTCAGAGGAAACATAAACACATAGTCCAGCACTACATTGGAAAGACTTCCGCCGATCATAGCCGCCATGGACAGCTGAGGGGCTCCGTCATTTCTGATAAAGCACAGAAGCAGATTATTGGTCATAAACATAGGTGCAAAAACCAGGATCACCCGAAGGTAGGTCTTTCCCATTTCATAGACAGTGTCATCTGCTCCCAGCAGACGGATCATCGGACCGGCGGCAAAAATCCCCAGTAGGAAAAAGATCCCTGCGATCACAGCAGTCATCACTGCGCCGTTGGTGAAGATCTGATCCGCCCGTTCCCGGTTTTTCTGGCTTTTAAAGATGGAGTACTTGGTCCCGCCTCCCATACCGATCATCAGACCGCTTCCGTTAATGAAGCTGTATACGGGGATCGCCAGGTTCAGGGCCGTAAGTCCATTGGCCCCCAAAGCCTGGGATACAAAAAAAGTATCCGCCAGAATGTAACAGGACAAGGCGATCATCCCCAGCACATTCAGAGAGGCGTATTTCACAAATAATCCAAAACAAGATTTTTCCTGCATTTTCTCTGATTCCTTTCTTTCCTTACCAGTTCCATGGCTTCTTTTCCGCCCTCCATCCTGAGGGGCTTGAACACTTTGCCCGCCGCCCCAATATCCCAAAGCAGGGACATACCTCATTGCGGCCTGCGCTTCCTGCCCGGGGGACTTTTTGCTTAATAGGGAACGAAGTTTCCTGTTAAACAAAAAAGCGCCTTCATTCATCCCTTCTAAGGCCTATCGGAATGAATAAAGGCGTTACCCGGCGGCAAACATTCGTATGTATCTTTATAAACAAATAAAAATTTATCACAGAGCCGGTTCAAAGTCAAGAAAAGTTTTACAGGATTTCCAGACCTTGAAGCTCCGTTGCTTATATCTATATGTCGTACTCCTGTTTTTATATCTTTGTCAATGTTTAAATTTCTCCCAGCACTTCCAAGATCATTTTCTGGCCTTCCTTATCCGGTGCAAAGCTCAGATCGATCTTCACGATCCGGTCTTCCATACAGAGCAGATACCGGAAGATCTGCAGATTGTTTCTGGTAAGGGTTGTCTGGCAGACATGGATTTCTTCCCTCTCTCCAGTTTCCCAGGGATCCAGAGGCTGCCAGTTTTTCCCAGTTTCATAAGTTCTTTCCATGGAGGATCTGGCAAATCCGTAAAGTGAAGGCAGCTTTACCTTGGCCACCACATAATCCAGATAATACCCCGGATCCCCCTTGGCGCCGGACAAGGATTCGTTATAAAACTCCTCGATCTCCATTCTGGACAGGAAAACCGAGCTTTGGATATTCTGGGTATCCACATAGCCTTTCCCGTCAAATCCCGGCGTCTCCAGTTTCTGAAGAGTCAGGGGAGCTTCCTGGCCATCCCAGTGAAATCCCTTTTTTTCGTAATATTTTTCGCCAGCCGTATCAGAAAAGTTAAAGTACTGATACCCGTTAAATATTGCAAAGAATATAAGAAAGGCTATCACGAAATTTACTCCCAGATTTACTGCAGTGTTAGCGCCTTTGCCTCTCATACGGTTCCGGATAATATCCTGAAAATAATAGACGATAAAATATCCAGCCGCTACAGCCAGCATCAGTATTCCTCCGGTAGCTGTCAAAGCATAAAAAACTGCTGAGGCTATAGCCAAAAACAGAATTGTTTTTGAAATAACAGGGTGTCCCTTTGTAGGGGTAAACGACAGATCCCTCCGGGCATTTGCTTTTGCTCTCTGATACCAGCTCTGATAAGTGATCAGCTCCACAAGCCCGTAAATCCCCAGCAGCAGTCCCACAAAGGCAAAAAACAGGCCGGCTCCGCTTGAAAGAGTCCTTACTCCGTCAAAATACAGGTTAAGCATGAAATAAATAAGGATCAGCCAGCCGATCGCTCCCAGGGTTGCATCTATAATCCGGACCCTTCTCGATCCCCTGCGGATATTTTCCACCTGGATATCCGCCTGGGTCTCCAGAGGAACGGGATTTTCCCTTTCATTACAGAAAATCTTCATAGGCCCGTGCTCTGCCGCCAGCTCCCATCCGGCCATCTCGCAATATTCTTCAAAGGTCAGCTCCTCCCCTGTAGGCGGGGCGTAGACCCCTCCTCCCGGAAAATATCCCACTGCATAGTGGAGGGATTTCGGCCGGATCCTGTGATAGTGCCAGAAAATCCCCATTCTGTCCAGAGCCCAGCCTTTCCCTGCCATTTTTTCAAAGTGCCTCTTCATTGTGGTATGGTCATAATAGTAAGACCATACCAGTTCAAGTTTCCCCCTTCTCATTTTCCTGCACCTCCATGTAATGGCGGTAATCCGCCGCCTGAACGCATATCCGCTCATACTCTGCCTGAAGCGCTT
The DNA here is from genome assembly GCA_944384185.1 of uncultured Blautia sp. Taxonomy (GTDB): domain Bacteria; phylum Bacillota; class Clostridia; order Lachnospirales; family Lachnospiraceae; genus Blautia. Next base: position 6,383 of record CALWSM010000095.1, read on the forward strand.
CTTTTCCTGTCTCTGTAAGGATATAGCTTTTTCTTCTTCCCTCTACTTTTGTCTCTACGATCATTTCCGCCTGGGAAAACTGATCCAGAAGATTATAAAGGGTTCCCGGTCCTATATTTACCCTGTCCCCTGTCATCTTGCGGACCTTTTCCATAATGTCCATACCGCAGCACTCCTGCCTGAGGCAGAGGAGGATATAAAACATCTGCTCTGTTAAAGTCTGAAACTTTGCTCTGGCCATAACATCGCCCCTTTTATCGAATATCGATATTCTTCTACCTTTACTATAACATCGAATATCGATAATGTCAATCTGTTTTGTAAACAGAAAAGAACATGGCCTCCACCAGTTTTTGCGGCACATAAATCTCTTCCAGAGACTTCTTCTCTTCCTTTGTGAGCGGAAGATCTATGGTTTTTGCCGTTCTCCGTGTCTATCTTTTATCTTTCTCCATGGCTTTTCTCTATTTGCAACAATAAAAGTATTAAAGTTGGTTGACAAAGTTTTTCGGAGAAGATATAATCCAACTGTTAAATTGCATATTTTACGGAAGGAGGAAATGAAGATGAAAATGAGCAGTACAAAAGAATTCCCATTTTCCATAGATGTGGCATGGGCAGCACTCCATCAGCCGGCGAAACTAGATGTAGAGCCAGGTGCGGAGGTGCATGAAATTTCCGACATAAAATGGGAAGCACACAGCAAAGATGCAGATACCGTTAATACCTATGAAGCATCCTTTGACGATGCGAACAAAGTTATGACGATTGAAACAACAAGCAATGTGACACACAGTTGCGACCATATGTATTTTACCCTCAAAGAAATCGAACCGAACCGTGTATCTCTGGAAATTATAATTGAGATCAATACAGGGGCACATCTTCTCGCAAAGGCTCTTGGATATTTGTTTGCCAAACCAATCCAGGAAATCATGTGCAAGCAGATCTATCACAATTTTGAAGCGCTCTGCAAAGGAAGCGAGACAAAAAGAATGTCCATGGATGAACTAAAAGGCATTGCAAAAGAAAAATTTGAAAAGAAAAACAGCTAAAAGGAGAAAAAACTTATGAAAAATGCGAATTCAGGGGCTTTGAAAGCCTGCGGCGTCATTATGATTATTTTCGGAGTAGTTTATGCGCTGGTAGGAACAATGGCGCTGGCAGGAGTTGTGTCAAACGTGCTTCCTGGGCACGAAGCACAGGAAATCATCATTGTTGTGCTGGCATATGCCATCGCACTTCTTGGACTGGTATGCGGTATTGTATGCATTAAAGGAATTACAGGCGCTGCGAAAGCCTGCGGGCTTATTTTTGCAGTTATCGGACTTATTTCCCTGATCTATCAGCAGGTAGCATATGATACCTTCGCAATCGTAGACTGCCTGGCAATGTGCTATGGTGTTGCTATTTTCTCTATTGCATCAAAAGTCGAGAAAGAGAATTGATAAAACAATAGAGCAGCTCCTGATCTGTATGGCAGATGACAGGAAGCTGTAGATGATAAGGCATATTCCAAATTATAATTATAAGATTGTATCCCCCTGTTGATCGGTGTACTGCCTGAAGGTAGTATATCCAATCTCAGGGGGATACTTTCATTTCACCGGACAACGGGTATTTTATTCATGAAAAGGCGATCCATAAAGCGCAGTATCTAGGGTTCTTTCAGATATTTGTGGGCAAGCCGCTCTACGATCTGCATATTTAAAACTGTTTTCTCCGTCTCAAACGTAAGGATCAGACGCTCTCCCGGATAGATTCCGTTTTCCTCATATGCATAAATCTTTCTGACCGCATTTTGTGCGTATCCCGGATCATCCATCCTGCCATCATGCTCCCAGTAGATTTCCTGCCCGGTCTTTGCAGACAGAAATGTAAAATCCGGATAGACTATCCCAAAATTTTTCAGATACAAAGGGCATTCGTATTTATAAGGGATTCTGTTTCTGTAGAAGAAATCTGCCAGTATCTTTTCCGATTTCGAACGTACTCTTTCCCCCTGCTCCGTCAGAATCAATGGAGTATCCTCTCTGAATCCTTTTCCTCTATACTCCTGATTTTCCCATTCTTCTATCTGGCGTTTCCAGACAGTCTCCACCGGCCGGATACGTTTTTGTTTTTCTTTATGTTCTTTCCAGTATACCATTTCTACTTCATCGTCCTCATAATCTCTGGTAATCTTCTGAATTTGAGCCAGTCTTTTGGAAGCCAGTCGGATAATCTTCTCATCATAGGATTTCTGCGCAAGCCTGCATATCAGCTTCTGGTTTTCTTTTGGAATATACCTTCCTTTTGTTTTATCTCCCGGCATGCACTGATAAAACTGTA
>CALWSM010000096.1 GCA_944384185.1 uncultured Blautia sp.
TAGTCTTCGTTGAAGGTGATAGGGGAACCGTCAGGGTTCTCAAAATATTCTTCCGGCTCAAAGGCCATTCCCAGAGTCTCGGTGCTGATGACGCCTGTCGTGATCTGGGGCAGGATCTCATAAAGATTGGTGTTCAGCTTCCACTCCCCGTCTTTTTCTTCCAGGGAAAGAGTCACTTCATGAGTATCGTCTACTGCACAGTTCTTTTCTTTCTTCCATGGCTTTGCGCCGTTTAAGTATACATTTCCCTCGGCCCATACCGGAAGGTGGATATAATACCGGTCGCTGTCCGGACTGCCCATGCCGCAGTATCCGTCAAATTCTTTTACCCATTCTTCGTAGAGCTGGTATCCGTTGTCAAACATCCAGGTTCCTGCGTCTAAGTTTCCGTCATCCCAGCCGTTCTTTCCTTCTCCCTGGAGATAGTCGTAGATCTTCACCATGCCGGGACGCTTTGGCTGCTGCACAAAAATATTGTTGTAGAACCGGTCGTCTCCGTGCAGGAAGGTCATAAAGCCTGCAACCTCTGTTCTGTGGGGAACATGGTAGGGGGTATATCTCGGGGAAGATAAAGTCAGGGCTCCGTTATCCGTGCCTTTTCCCACGGCGGTCAGGGCTCCTGCGATCAGGTTGTGGACAAAGGCCACGCCCTGGGTAGCCAGCTTCACGCTGCGGTCAGAGAGCAGCAGGTTATTATCTACCAGAGTGGGACCATGGGACACTTCGATGAAGATATCCTCGCCCATGCCCGGATCGCCGGGATTGATGCAATCGTCAGGAAGGGGCAGACAGTTGTCGTGGAACAGGTTCTGGGTCACACGGGTACCCTGGGCCTGCCAGTCCAGCCACAGGCCTCTGGTGCAGTGGTGGATATGGTTCCTCCGGTAGATCACGTCAATGGCGGCGTGCATTTTGATCCCGCCGATCTCTGCACCTGCCAGGTTCTGCTTATTATTGATATGGTGGATATGGTTGTCCTCGATAAGAGAGAACACTCCGCCTAAATGTCCTACAATACCGGTCTGTCCGCAATCGTGGATGTTACATCTCCGGATAATGTGAGAACCGATATTCTCTTTGGTCCAGCCTTCTCTCTGGGCCTGGCAGATGCAGTCCCGCTCTGTCTGGGTGCCGTCTTTGAATTTCCAGGTAAGCCATTTGTTGTCATTGTTGGGCTGTTTATATTTTCCCAGGGAAATGCCGGAGCATTTAGAGTGGGATACTTCGCAGTCTTCGATGATCCAGCCTTTAGACCAGTGGGGGCCGATCATGCCTTCCTGGTAGGCGGTGGGAGGAGCCCACTGGGTAGCTGCCCTGGTAACGGTAAAGCCGGACAGAGTGATGTAGCCCACCCCTTCTTTGTCCGGGTAGAAGCAGTTCCTGCGGACGTTGATCTCTACCTTTTCTTTATTTGGATCTGCACCCTGGAAATTGGCGTAGATCACAGTCTCGTTCTTCTCTTCATCCTGTTCCGTATACCAGGTATAAACGGAGAAATCAGGATCCCAGGAAGTACGGGATCTGACAGGATTTAAAACCTGGTCCAACTCGGTTACTTCGTATAAAGACTTGTCGTTGAGATACACTTCTCCGGTATGAGCGATAAAAGTGGCGATAAACCAGTCGCCGCTGACCAGAGTGGTGTAGGGATTGTAGTTTCCGAAAACACCGTTGGGGATGCGGGCTGCCCAGACATTTTCCTTTGGAATGCCGTTTTCTTCATAGGGTTCCCAGCATTTTACTTCTTCCGCTCCGGTGATCACAGCCTTTAAAGGCTCTACGGAAGTGTAGGTGATCCGGGCGTCTTCTGTTCCGGCGTTTACGGGATTGACAGCTTCCCGGTAGATCCCCGGATATACCAGGACTTCATCTCCGGCCTTGGCCAGATCAGCGGCCTCCTGGATATGCCGGAAAGGATATTCTCTGCTTCCGTTTCCGCTTCTGGAGACGGAGGCGTCTACGTAATACTTCATAAGGTTAAACCTCCCGATAAGATATTTGCTGATTGCATTATAGTAGGGAAAAAGACTGGGAAACAATAGAAGAAAGGGGGAATTTTCTTGAAAAAATTGATGAGAAAGGAAAAACTCCAGGCAAAGATAAAGACCTGATCTAAAAAAGAAAAGCTATAAGAGTAATTCTCCCGAGAGGAAGGAGATTCTCTTATAGCTTTTCTCATTAGGCTTCTTCCTTTGCGCTGACTATAAGACAGTCTTGAAACTTGTTTTCAACATTTGTAAAGATAAAGTTCAGCAATGACTTTAAACAGGTCTTGGGGCATCCCCAAATGAGAATAACCTTTACTCCCGGAGCTCCTGGATCTGCTGCTCCCTGTAAACCGACGGAGACATTCCCAGTTTTTTCTTAAAGCTGTTACTGAAATAATACTGGTTTGTATATCCGCATTTGGCGCTGATCTCTTTCAGTGAAAGGTTTGTGGAGGCCAGATAACGGCAGGCGCTTTCAATCCGGAAGGCCGCAATGGTGTCGCTGATACTTTGTCCGGACACTTTTTTAAAAAGGGTGCTGAGATAAGCGGGGGAGATATTGGCATGCTGGGCGATGTCGCTCAGACAAAGGCCGCTGCGTTCAAAGTTTTCTTTTATATAGCCCATGGCTACATTGTACACCTGATTATGGTAGTTTTCCATGGAGGAATCCAGCTTCCGATAGGCCATGACACAGAGCTTTTTGATCCAGCTTACAAATTGCTCATAGGTCCGGAAGGAATCAAAATGCTTATATACATCCAGGATCTCTTTCTCCAGATCGGAGGTCTCCAGGTTCATTTCATAGAGAAATTTCAGGATACGTCCAAGGAGAGAATAAATGCGGATAAAGATCATGTTTTTGTCCTGAACCTGGCTGGTAAGCCGCTGGAAAAAAGTTTTCAGCCAGTCTTCGATGGCGTCCTCCTCTTTGGAACAGATCAGCCGGATCAGTTCTTCCTCGGAGGCTTCCGAAAAGGATAAAAGACTGAATTCTTTTCCAAGGGCGTCTTTTGCGTCAAAAATGTTTTTGTGAGGAAAAAAGAACCGGTATTTTAACGCCCGGGAAGCGCTGGCAAAAGAAGCCGGGAGCTTCCAGAGGTTATCTACCGCAGTTCCCAGACCAATGTTCAGGGTGTATTGAAAATTGGCGTAGGACTTTGTGATATCTTCTACTGTGTTATGTACATTCTGGAGAAATTTCCGGCGGGAATGGCTGTTATCTCCCAGGATACAGGTGATCTCCTCTGCATCTGTCAGATAATGGAAGTAGCTGAATCCATGGAATTTCTCTTTCAGAAGATCCAGGATATTCAATAATTCCATCTGAAACTGAGCGAAGTCCGGGCGGCTGCCGGACTCTCCGGTATATTCTGCTTCCAGGACCAGTACGATAAAATAGCTGTAATCTGTTTTCAGATCCAGGTATTCCAGAAAATCCCCCAGACGAAGGGAAGGGTCTTCTCCCGGATAATGGAGCAGGTCGTCGAAAAACTTGTCGGTCATCAGGGGGCGGCTGGCTTTGAGCAATTCCTGATTTTTCCGGAGTTTGTCTAACTGCGCAAAGGCGTTCCGGATTTTTTCTGTGAGATAGGGATAGTCCAGAGGTTTTTCGATATAATCATAGGCGCCCAGGCGTATGGCCCGCTTGGCGTATTCAAATTTATCATAGGCGCTGACCAGGATGATCTTGACCATGGGATTTATGGACAGAGCCAGTTTGCACATGGAGATTCCATCCAGATCCGGCATTTCTATGTCAGAAATGATCAGATCTACGGAAGTTTTTTTCATAGCTTCCAGTGCGGAGCGGCTGTTGTACTCAATAATAGAGACCTCTGCGCCCAGGGACTGCCAGTCTATGCTTTTCTCGATCCCCTCTGCCGCCAGGGAATTGTCGTCAACTATCATTACTTTCTTCATGTTCATCCTCCATCTGATCAAACTCTATAGTGATCCTGGTTCCATGATACAGCCGGCTCTCAATGGAAATATGGCCGTTCCCAAAGTGAGGGCTGGAGATTCTTTTGTTTACATTGCCGATCCCGAAATGCTTTTCATAGTTTACCACTTTGCTGTCCAGGGTATGCCTCAGCTCCGCCAGCTGCTTTTCGGTGATCCCGACGCCGTTATCTTCAATGGTAATGATCACCGTGTCGTCTCCATATACAGCGGTGATCTTCAGATGGATCCGGGGAGTCCTCTGGGAAAGTCCGTGGAGAATGGAATTTTCCAGGAAAGGCTGGAGGGTAAATTTACAGATCAGGAAGTTTTCGAGGCCGTCTTCCAGATCGAATTCCCAGGACAGGTTATCATTATGACATAATTTTTCAATTTCCAGATAAAGCCGGGCAATTTCCAATTCATCTTTTATGGAGATCAGATCTCCGGATTTTCTAAGTGTCATCCGGTAGAACCGGGTAAGCTTTGTCAGCATCTGATCTGCAATATCCAGTTTCCCGATAGACTGGCAGGTCTGGATGGATCCCAGGATATTATAGAGAAAATGAGGATTGATCTGTGACTGGAGCAGCTGATATTTCAGCCTTTCTTCCGTAAGGGAAAGATCCAGGACGGACTGCATGTTGTCTTTCAGGGACAGCTGCATTTTCTGAAATGTCAGCCCCAGACGGTCAAGCTCATCATAAGCTTCCGGATCTTTTTCCGGCGGGATCAGTTCCGACAGATCTTCTTCGGGAGAATCCAGGGTCAGATGTTCCATAGCTCCTGACAGGATACGGAGCTTTTTCGTCAGCCTTTTTGAAATCCATAAGATGATCAGTATGGTCAGAGGCAGAGAAAAAAGCAGGGTCAGGAGAATGCTCTGTATCAGTACCCGGACATTTTCCTGAATATAGGAATCCGGGATCTCCGTGATGTGGTACCAGCCGTTCTGGAGCCTGACACAGTGGTAGTTGATATTGTTTTTACAAAATAGATTTCCTGTTTCTTTTTTCAGAGCTTCCAGCAGATCTTTATCCGGCTGGGAAAGTTTATCAGGGCTATTGTGGGCCACCATCTCGCCCTGGTCTGTAAGGATATAGCTGGCGATATTTTTGTCCGTGAAGGATTCTTCCAGGTATCCGGAAAATTCTCCAATGTCCAGGAACAGGATATAGGCATAGCTGATCTTCTTGGTTTCCGGATCCTTCAGAATACGGCAGCAGGCCATACAGTCGCTGTTTTTTTCGCTGCCTGAGATCAGAAAGGGAATAGAAAGATTTTTCTGCAGGAACCAGATAGAAGAGGCGCCGGGATTTGTCAGAGCCTGGGCAGGAATGCTATATTTTTCCAGATCATCCAGAGAGAAAAAATAGAGGCCTTCCTCAGCTCCCAGATGTCCGGAGGGAAGAAAAATGCTGGCATAGTACAGATCAAAGGTTGATTTAAAAAGGGAGAGGTCACTGCGTGTATCGGCAAGAACGGACAGGCATTCCATAGGTTCTTCCGTCTGCATCAGGGTATACATATCATACTGCATGGAATCTGCTACATTTTCCACATGGGACAGACGCTCATTGATCTGGAGATTCAACTGGTCATCTGAAGATATAGAGGCATTCAGGATCCTCTGTTCGGATATATGGTAAGAGACAGAGTAGGAGATACCGCCTATGACCAGCAGCGGGATCAAGGTACATAATAAAAACGCCAGAAGCAGTTTCGTCTGAAATCTGGAACATACTTTTCTCAGGCACTTTATCTTTTCTTTCATAGCCCCTCCATAGGAATTTTTTACTTTTGAACCTATTATAAAAGAAGAAAATGGCGGATTCAATAAAGACAAAAATAATATAAATGGTTCAAAAGATATTGTATTTTGTAAAATCCTGCATTTTGCTATCCTGATTACATCAAAAAAGCGTGCGGATAAACTTACTGCACAGATAGGAGGATAAAATGAGAAAGAAACTTGTAAGTCTATTACTGGCGGTTGCTATGACCGCAGGAATGCTGGCAGGCTGCGGAAGCGGATCCGGCGGAAGCGGTTCCGGTTCAGGAGAAGGCGCAGGAGAAAGCGGCGGATCCGGCGGAGAGTATGATCTGACCCTGTACAGCATTAATACAACGGATCCGGATTTTGACACATGGCTGAGCGACGTAGAAGAGGCCACAGGGCTGAATATTAACGTGATCGCTGCGCCTACGGATTCCGATACCCGGCAGCAGAAGATCACCACGATTTTATCTACAGGGGACGCTTCCGTGGACATTATCGAGATCAATGATGAAATGAGTTCCGCATTTAAGAATTCCGGATGGCTGGAAGGACTCAACGACACCGTAATGACAGATGACATTGTGGATTCTTTTGCCAAGGGCTACGTGGAAAATATGATCACAGATAAAGACGGCAATATCATCGGCGTTCCGGGATATACAGGCTATCTGGCTTTCTGGGTAAACCAGGAGATCATGGACGAGGTAGGGATCACTTCTATTGATACAAAAGAGGATTTCCTGAAATATATGGAAGCGGTATCCGGCGACGGCAGATATGGCTACGGCGGCTCCTGGGAGAAGACCTATGTGTTTAATGAGATCGCCCAGTTCGTCAATATGTTCGGCGGCGATTATTTTGACTGGACAAAAGAGGAAAACAAAGAAGCGATCCAGTTCCTCTATGATATGGTCCAGAACGGACAGACCCCTATTGATGAGATTGCGGATAAATATGAACAGATGAATCCGAAAGCCAATGACGGAAAATACGGCAGCTGGTTTATGTGGGGTCTTGGAACCGATTATGAATCTGCCGGTATGCTGGGAGAGGATAAGATCCATATGGCTATGGTTCCTTCCTTTACAGAGGATGGAAGCAGATATGTTTTCACAGATTCCTGGAACTATGTATTAAACTCTGCTTCTAAGAACAAAGATGCAGCTATTAAATTCCTTCAGTATATGGCGGACGAAGGCGGAATGAAAGCGTCTTATGAATGCTTTGACCGGTATCCGGCCAGGACAGACGTAGCGGAAAAGATCGTGCCGGATTCAGATCCCGCAAAGGAAATGTACAGCAGATACGCCACAGAATGTACAGTATCCGGCCGTCCTATGCTTCCCCAGACTATGGAGTTTATCACAGATATGGGAACCATTTTCCAGTCCTGTATGCAGGGAGATCTTTCTGTTGACGACTTCTGTACCCAGGCTCAGGAGCTGGTAGATAAGTATAGCGAGTAAGCGAAGTCTCAGGCTGCCGCAGAAATGCGGCAGCTTTGCTTACAGAGGGTAGATAAAGAGGAGGAGATGAAATGGCTGTAAGTAAAAGATCAATGAAGTGGATCCCATGGCTCCTGATCCTGCCTGTTGTGATTATCCGGGGATTTACTACATTATATCCGATCCTTGTAACGGTCAAAAACAGTTTTTTTGATATAAAAATCCTGGCCGGGGTAGACGAGTTTGTGGGACTGGCCAATTATGTCAATGTGTTCAAGGATGCAAAAGTACAGACGTCTGTTATTTTTACAGTGATGTTTGTAGTGGTATCCATGTTTTTTCATATACTTTTAGGCGTGGCTCTGGCTATGATATTGAATATGAAATTTAAAGGGCGCCGTTTCCTTAGGACCATCGTCCTGATCCCATGGGCTATGCCTACGGTTGTTGCCGGAATGGCTGCCAAATGGGCTTTTAATAATGATTATGGACTGATCAATGATTTTGTCAGGAGATTTTTCTCGGACTTTCAGTTTAACTGGCTGATCCATACCGGCTCGGCAAGGGCGGCAGTGATCGCAGTAGACTTATGGAAGGATCTGCCTTTTTTTGCCATCCTGGTATTGTCAGGCCTGCAGTTTATATCCGAAGACATCTATGAAGCGGCCAGAGTAGACGGAGCGAACGGGATCCAGTGTTTTACCAGGATCACCCTTCCTCTTATTGCGCAAAATGTTCTGACCTTGTGTATACCGTTCACTTTATGGAGACTGACAAGCTTCGACCTGGTATATGCGATGACTTCAGGAGGACCGGGAGAGGATACTGCCCTGATCGCATACCGTATCACGACAGAGGCCTTTACAAATCTGAATGTAGGCTATGCGGCCACACTGGCAGTTATGCTGTTTTTGGTAATGGCGTTGTTCAGCTTTATTAATATGCGCTTTATCAGCAAAATATCAGACTGATGGGAGGAAGGAAAATGCAGGATAATGGAAAATATAAAGTATACAGGGGGATGATAACTGCGGGAAGATGGCTTTTATTCGCCGTAGTAGCATTTGTCATACTGTTTCCCGTATATTGGATTTTTATTTCATCAATTACGCCCTCCGGGGAATTATTTAAATCTCCCATTGACTATCTGCCGGATCATCCCACCCTGGAAAGCTATTCTTTTCTGATCGAGAATGTAGGGCTTCTGGCGAAAATCGGCAATACGGTTTTGATCGTAGGAGCCACATTGATCGTAGGTACCATTCTGTGCTGCATGGCAGCCTACGGGTTTGCCAGATTTACAACAAAAGGCGTTTCCATAGCCTTCGCCTTTGTGATCGCCACTATGCTAATCCCGGAGGTGGTAACAGCCAGACCGTTGTATGAATTTATGAGAACAGTAGGCTTGTATGACACATATCTGGGCCTGATCATTTTGTATATCAGCGCAGTGGTCCCCTTCACAGTTCTGATCCTGAGGAATTTTGTCACAGAGATCCCGGTTTCCCTGGAGGAGGCGGCGGCGATCGACGGGGCAAATTTTATCCAGCGGCTG
>CALWSM010000097.1 GCA_944384185.1 uncultured Blautia sp.
CCTCCTATGTTAAGATAAAGCACAGCGAATGGAACAGGAGAGATCCATGAAGAAAAGAGACTTTTTATTGATCGGGGCTGTGCTGGCGCTGGCTCTTTTATGCTGGGTGGTTCCCAGAGCTGCGGGGATCTTTGCCGGGAAGGACGCCTCCCGGGTGCGGGTCACTGTGGGCGGAGAAGAGTACGGAACTTACAGACTGTCCGAAGATCAGACCATAGAGATCCAGGATACCAATGTCTGTGAGATAAAAGATGGAGAAGTAAATATGATCCAGGCAGACTGTCCGGATCAGCTCTGTATCCATCAGGGGCCGATCCGTATACAGGGGGAAACCATTGTCTGTCTGCCAAACCGTGTGGTGGTGGAGATTACCGGGAAGGATAAAGAAGAGCAGCTGGACGGCGTCGTGCAGTAACAGGAGAAAAGAATGAAAAAAACAGCTTATATGGGCCTTTTCGGGGCCGTTGCCATTATATTGGGATATGTAGAATCTCTTTTCCCTGTCTTTGCAGGGGTTCCGGGGATCAAGCTGGGACTGGCCAATCTTGTGACGGTTTTTATCCTTTATACCTATAGTTACAAAGAGGCGGCCCTGGTATCCTTTGTCCGGATCCTTGTGATCGGATTTTTGTTTGGAAATCTGTTCTCTATTTTATTCAGCCTGGCAGGGGCGGCCCTTAGCCTGGCCTGTATGTCCCTGGCGAAAAAATATCTGGGACTTTCCATTGCCGGCGTCAGTATTGCAGGCGGGGTAACCCATAATCTGGGACAGATCGTGGTGGCGGCTCTGGTAGTGGAAAATGTAAATCTGTTCTATTACTTTCCGGCCCTCCTCATTGCCGGGCTGATCACAGGATTCCTTATCGGGATCCTGTCAGGGGAAATCTTAAAGAGAACATCAGGAAGGAAGCTTGTATGATCGCATATATAAAAGGCACAGTAGAAGAGATCCTGGAAGACCGGGTGATCCTGGAAGCGGGAAATATGGGATATAATATCTTTATGCCCATGGGAGCCGTGGAGCATCTCCTCCACAAAGGACAGGAGATGAAAATACATACCTATCTGAATGTGAAGGAGGATGCCCTTCAGCTGTTTGGATTTCTGACCAGAGATGACTTGAATACCTTTAAGCTCCTTTTAGGGGTGAATGGCATCGGACCTAAGGCGGCTCTGGGAATTCTGTCCGGGCTCAGCGCAGACGAGCTGCGCTTTGCAGTTCTGGCAGATGACGTGAAAACCATTTCCAGGGCGCCGGGGATCGGGAAGAAGACCGCACAGAAACTGATCCTGGAGCTGAAGGATAAATTTAATATCCAGGAAGCGCTGGAGATGAAGGCAGAGCATGTACAGCTGCCGGGAGCAGGAGGAGAGCCAGACCTGACCGATATCAGGAAAGAAGCGGTGGAGGCGCTGACTGCTCTGGGATATTCAGGGGCAGACGCCCTCAGGGCAGTGAAAAAAGTGGAACCGGAGCCGGACATGAGCGTTGAGGTTCTGCTGAAGCTGGCTTTGAAAAATATGTTTTAACGGGGAGCAGAAACGGATCCGGGTAAAAATGGCTGTTTGACAGCAGTTTGGGAGAATGACATGGAAAGAAGAATCATTACGACAGATGTGATGGAAGAGGATATCCGCACAGAAGGGAGTCTCCGTCCTCAATATCTGCGGGACTATATCGGCCAGGAAAAGGCCAAGAGCAACCTGAAGGTTTATATCGAAGCGGCAAAGCAGAGAGGCGACGCTCTGGATCATGTGCTGTTTTACGGACCGCCGGGCCTGGGAAAGACCACCCTGGCAGGGATCATTGCCAATGAGATGGGAGTACACATGAAGGTCACCAGCGGACCGGCCATAGAAAAGCCGGGGGAAATGGCGGCGATCTTAAACAGTCTCCAGGAAAACGACGTGCTTTTTGTAGACGAGATTCACAGGCTGAACCGGCAGGTGGAAGAGGTGCTTTATCCGGCTATGGAAGATTACGCCATCGATATTATGATCGGAAAAGGGGCGACCGCCCGTTCTATCCGGCTGGATCTTCCAAAGTTTACCCTGGTGGGAGCCACCACCAGAGCCGGTCTTCTTACGGCTCCGCTAAGAGACCGTTTCGGCGTGGTCCATCATCTGGAGTTTTATACAGAAGAAGAATTGCAGAAGATCATTATCCATTCTGCGGCAATACTGGACGTAGAAATCGATGAAGAAGGAGCCCTGGAAATGGCCAGACGTTCCAGAGGCACCCCTCGTCTGGCTAACCGGCTTTTGAAACGGGTCAGAGATTTTGCCCAGGTGAAGTATGACGGAAGGATCACCAGGGATGTGGCGGACTTTGCCATGGATCTGCTGGAAGTGGACCGGTACGGACTGGATCAGACAGACCGTCTTCTTCTCATGACGATCATTGAGAAGTTTGCAGGAGGTCCTGTAGGTCTGGATACTCTGGCGGCGGCTATCGGGGAAGATGCAGGGACTATCGAAGATGTATATGAACCCTATCTGATCAAGAAGGGGTTTCTCCTGCGCACTCCCAGGGGCAGAGCGGTCACGGATCTGACCTATCATCATCTGGGAACAAAATAATAGTTGTTTTTCTTTGAAATTCGATTATAATAGACATAGAAACCTAAGAAAAAGGCGGGAGGAAGCAGATGGCAGTGAAAAATACTACCCAGGTGCTGATTGGGGGAAAAGTTATTACATTAAGCGGTTATGAAAGTGAGGAGTATCTCCAGAAGGTCGCTAGTTATATGAATAATAAATTAACGGAGCTGGGACAGCTGCCGGGATATAGCCGGCAGGCCCAGGAAACCAGGCATACCTTATTAAGCCTGAATATTGCAGATGATTATTTCAAAGCAAAGCGCCAGGCAGAGATGTATGAGGAGGAATTGGAGGCTAAGGATCGGGAAATGTACGATCTGAAGCATGATCTGATCAACGGCCAGGTGGAACTGGACCGGGGAAAGGAAGCGGGCCAGGATAAGGACCGTCAGATCGCAGAACTCCAGGCAAAGGTTGAGGAGCTGGAGAAGGAGCTGGAAGAACTGTTACAGTAGAGAATAGAAAGACAGGGGCGGCAGAACATGCATTGCCCCTTTTCTTTTTATAAGAGTAAAGAAAGGATACAAAAAATTTATGAAATCGGAATTGTTGGCTCCCGCAGGCTCCTATCAGGGACTGCAGGCTGTGATCAGAGCCGGCGCAGACGCAGTGTATATTGGAGGCAGGTTGTTCGGCGCAAGGGCCTATGCAGATAATCCGGATCGGGAAGAGATGAAGGAAGCCATTGATTTTACTCATGTCCATGGAAAGAGGATCTACCTTACGGTGAATACTCTGCTGAAAAACCGGGAGCTTTACGGGCAGCTCTATGATTTCCTGGCACCTTTTTATGAACAGGGAGCAGACGGCGTTATTGTCCAGGATCTTGGAGTGCTGTCCTTCCTGAAAAAAGAATTTCCGGATCTGCCGGTCCATGCCAGTACCCAGATGACGGTTACAGGGCCAAAAGGAGCGGCCCTTCTCAGAGATGCGGGAGTATCCAGGATCGTTCCGGCCAGAGAACTGTCTCTGAAAGAGCTCCGAACCATCTATGAGGAAACCGGAATGGAAATTGAAAGTTTTGTTCATGGGGCGCTTTGCTACTGTTACTCCGGTATGTGCCTGTTCAGCAGTATGCTGGGGGGCAGAAGCGGAAACCGGGGGAGATGCGCCCAGCCCTGCCGTCTGCCGTATCAGGCTTTTGAGAGAGGAAAGCTTTTAAATGATGAAAACAGCCGGTATCTTTTAAGCCCCAAGGATATGTGCACCATTGATATCCTGCCGGAGCTTCTGGATGCAGGCGTGTTCTCCCTGAAGATAGAGGGAAGGATGAAAAGACCGGAATATGCGGCGGGAGTAACTTCCATATACCGGAAATACCTGGATCTTTACGAGAAAACTCCGGAGCATTATCAGGTATCTGAGGAAGACCGTCAGATACTCCTGGATCTGTATCAGAGGGACGGCTTTAATCAGGGCTACTATCACAGCCATAATGGAAGAAATATGATGGCTGTCGTCAATTACAAGGAACAGGGCCGGAAGAAAAAGACTTCAGAAAACCGTAACGAAGAATTATTTTCCGGATTAAAAAAGAAATACTTAGATACAAAAACACAAGAAAAAATTTATGGAAATTTAATCCTTTATGCCGGCAGTCCTGTTATACTGGATCTGGACTTTCAGGACGTACATGTACAAATTCAGGGGGATCTGGTGGAAGAGGCGCAAAAACAGCCTCTTACGGCGCAGAGAGTAAGAGCACAGATGGAAAAAACAGGTGGGACGCCGTTTGTTTTCCAGAATCTGGAAATCCATACTGATGAAAAAGGCTTTCTGCCGATGCAGAGTCTGAACGCTCTGCGAAGAGAGGGACTTGAAAAGCTGGAAGAAGCATACCTGAAGAAGTTCCGGCGAAAGCTTCCTTTAAAGCCTGATGGGAATATGGAAGAAAAGAACGCTCCCAAAGGCCCGGCAGCCAGGGGATCAGATCCCGGAAAGCTTTATGTTCTGGCGGAGACCAGGGAACAGTGGAAGGCGGTTCTGGAAAGCCGGGGGGTTACAGGAGTTTATGCTTCTCTTTCTATGATCGGATTAAAAAATCTGAAAGAAGAGGTAAAAAAAGCGGCAAAAGAGGCGTCTCTGGCCGGTATGGAATTCTATCTGGCAATGCCTTATGTGCTGCGGGAAGGACTGCTGGATGATTTTGCGGATATTTTCCGCAAGCTTGGCGAGGATATAGATGGATTTCTGGTGCGGAACCTGGAAGAACTGGGATATTTCAGGAGACTGGGTCTTGGAGAAAAACTGGTCTGTGATTATTCTCTTCATAATTTTAACGACCAGGCGAAAAAATTCCTGGAAGAACTTGAGGTAAAGAGGACTACGGTGCCTTTGGAACTGAATGCCGGAGAGATCCGGGAGAAAAACTGCAGGAACAGTGAAATGATCCTTTACGGCTATTATCCCATGATGGTTTCCGCCCAGTGCCTGAAGAAGACCTGCGGATCCTGCAATCACAGATCCGGGAAGGTCTGGCTGAAAGACCGATACGGACAACGTTTTCTGACAAAATGTTTCTGTGATTTCTGCTATAATGTGATTTATAACAGTATCCCCACAGGATTTGTCAGAGAAGCGGAAGAAATACTGGAAATGGGGATTCCGTCTTTCCGTCTGAATTTTACAGAGGAGAATTATGCGGAAACCAGAGAAATACTGGAGCTTTTCGTCCGGACATACGGATTTGGAAAACAGACAGAGAAAATGGAAATTCCGGAGAAATTGCCTGGGTTTACAAAAGGCCATTTCAGAAGGGGAGTAGAGTAGGTGAAAAAGTGCTGAATATTATTGTTGAGTTATCAAAATATCTGATATTGATCATTATGCTGGTGTATACCCTGGAAAGCTTTCTGGTTTTCCGGTATGAGGAGGATTACGACCAGAGATATATCCTGGGGCAACAGCTGCTGATGATCCTGTTTTTGGACTTTACGGCTTTTCTTGTGATCTTTCTTCAGACAGAGGAAGTAAAGGTGTTGTATATTTTTGGCGCTCTCATCCTGTATCTGGCTATTGTCCAGGCATTGTACAGAGCTTTGTATAAGACTTCCTCTATTCTTCTTTTGAATCACATGTGCATGCTTTTATCTATCGGATTTATCATGCTGGCCAGACTGGATCCGGATTCGGGTCTCAGACAGATGGCCATTGCGGCAGCGGCAACGGTGCTGGCCATGGTGATCCCTGTGATGATACGGAAGATGTATTTTCTGAAAAAGCTTACGTGGCTTTATGCGGCGGTGGGATTTCTTATGCTGGCAGTGGTGCTGGTGGCAGGCTCTAATGTAAACGGAGCAAAGATCAACATCAATATCGGATCTTTCGCCTTCCAGCCGTCGGAATTTGTAAAGATCATTTTTGTATTTTTCACAGCCAGCCGGCTTTATAAGAAAAGCGCCACCTTCCTGGATCATGTGGTAACGACGGCTGTGGCGGCTGCTTATGTGCTGGTGCTTGTCCTTTCCCGGGATCTGGGAAGTGCGGTTGTGTTTTTTATCACGTATGTAGTGATGCTTTATGTGGCCACCAAGAAGCCGGTCTATCTTTTTGCGGGACTGGGAAGCGGGTGCCTGGCGGCAGTGATCGCCTATTTCCTGTTTTCTCATGTAAGGCAGAGGGTGGTCGCCTGGCAGGATCCTTTTTCCGTATGGGATTCTTCCGGCTATCAGATCCTCCAGGGGCTTTTTGCCATCGGGGCAGGAGGCTGGTTCGGCGTAGGACTGTGCCAGGGCTCTCCAGAACTGATCCCCTTTGTCCAGCAGGACTATATGTTCGCTGCGATCTGTGAGGAGCTGGGAGGATTCTTTGCCATCTGTATGATCCTGGTGTGTATGAGTATGTTCCTTCTGGTAGTGAATATTTCCCTGCGGATCAAGAAACGGTTCTATAAGCTGATCGCCCTGGGTCTGGGAACAGAATACGCCTTCCAGGTATTTCTGACCATCGGAGGAGTCAGCAAATTTATACCAATGACGGGAATTACCCTGCCCCTGGTAAGCTACGGGGGAAGCTCCGTGCTGGCCACGATTATCATGCTGGCGATTATCCAGGGACTGTATATTTTAAGAGAAGATGAGGATGAGGAATTTGAACGGCAAAAAGAAAAAATATGAGAAACAGCGCAGGAAGGAAGAGGAGCTGCAGCGGAAAAAAGCAAAACGGCGGAAAAATCGGGAGTATACCATTGTCAGCTATTTCTTTGTGCTGATCTTTGTTTCTCTTGTGGCTTATATGGGATATTTTAATATCTGGGAGAGGGATGATATCCTCAGCAGTCCTTACAACAGCAGACAGAATCAGGCTCAGGACCGGATCGTAAGAGGGAGCATTCTTTCCGCCGACGGCCAGACCTTGGCCTATACCCAGACAGACAGCGAGGGGAATGAGACCAGGATCTATCCTTACGGCAATATGTTTGCCCATGTGGTAGGCTATGTTTCCAATGGGAAAAACGGCGTGGAAGCTCTGGCAAATTCTTCTCTTATGTCCACCCATCATGATTATGTGGACCGGATCAAAAATGAAATTGTAAATCTGAAAAATCCAGGAGACAATGTAGTGACGACTTTGAATACCCGGCTGCAGGAAGCGGCATATAACGCATTAGGCGGATATAAGGGGGCAGTGGTGGTCCTGGATCCGCAGACGGGAGCGGTACTTGCTTCTGTGAGCAAACCGGATTTTGATCCGAATACGATAGAAGCAAACTGGAATGCCCTGGCTAATGACAGCGCCAACAGCAGCCTGCTGAACAGGGCTACCCAGGGGGCCTATCCTCCAGGATCGATCTTTAAAGTGGTCATGTCCCTTGCCTATCTCAGAGAACACGGGACTTTAGCGGATTTTTCCTACGACTGTACGGGAAGCATCACCCAGGAAGGCCATACCATCCCCTGTTTTGACGGAGAAGTTCACGGACAGGTGGATTTTACCACGGCATTTGCCCAGTCCTGCAACACGGCCTTTGTCCAGATGGGACTGGATCTGGGGGCTGAAACTATCCAGAAAACGGCAGAAGAACTGTTGTTTAATAAGGAACTTCCGATTTCTCTGGATTACCGGAAAAGCACCATAGATCTGAAAAAATCCGAGGGGATCCCATTTCTGATGCAGTCTTCCATAGGGCAGGGAACCACTTTGGTATCCCCTATGCATATGGCGATGATCACCAGCGCCATTGCTAACGAAGGCAAGCTGATGAAGCCTTATTATATCGACCACGTCGAGAACGACGGGGGAGATGTGATAAAAACCACAGATCCTTCCCCTTATAAAGAACTGATGAGCGAAAGCGAGGCCCAGACATTGAAGAGCCTGATGGAGGAAGTGGTAAATTCCGGTACCGGCACCCAGCTTGCCGGAGAAAGCTACAGTGCTGCAGGAAAGACCGGATCTGCAGAATATGAAGACGGAGACGGAGCTATCAGGACCCATTCCTGGTTTATCGGTTTTTCCAATGTGGAAGACCCGGATCTGGCTGTAGCGGTGATCGCTGAGGGAGCCGGCACAGGAAGCAGGGCGGCGGTTCCTATTGCCCATGAGATCTTTGACGCATATTACTACGGTTGACGGAAGAAAAGATTGCACCTGTCCTGAAAAAGAGGTATACTACCTTTAAGAACACAACGCAGGCGTCGCAAGGATGTCTTTAGCAGGAGGAACCGCAAAATGATCGAAGCAACAAGCTGTGGCGGAGTGGTGATCTATAGGGGAAAGATACTGACTTTGTATAAATCCTATAAGCATAAATATGAAGGCTGGGTGCTGCCGAAGGGAACTGTGGAAAAAGGAGAGGATTATAAGACTACAGCTCTCAGAGAGGTAAAAGAGGAAGCAGGCGTTGCTGCCAATATTATCAAATATATAGGGAAAAGTCAGTATAGTTTTTGCATACCTGAGGATACTGTAGAAAAGAATGTCTACTGGTATCTCATGTCTGCAAACAGCTATTACAGCAGACCGCAGAGGGAGGAATA
>CALWSM010000098.1 GCA_944384185.1 uncultured Blautia sp.
AAAACCTTTTTGCGTGAGCTGTATTATGACAAAAATGTCTATTTTATATCTGCATATTGATTTTTATAGGGGATTTATGCTAAATTTTATATATGGGTTCATGTTATTCGTGCACAAATAACGTGATTAGAAACTTAAGTGATTATGCATAATTACCAACTGAGCAAAGTGTTTCAAGAAAGGCCGATGAAACACAATGTACAATAAGGAAGAAAGGAAGAGGTATATGAAAGAAGAGAAGAAAGCTCCTCAAAAGGGACTCAGCAAGATGCTGAAACGCTTTTACGGGGTAGGGGACTGCGGCTTTACTTTGATGTCCAATATTGAAAGCTATTATTTTAGCTTTTTCCTGACCAATCTGGCTCAGTTCAGCCTGCCTATGGTAACTTTGATCACTACCATATCCAGTACCGTAGACGCCGTGCTTTCCTGGATATACGGAGCGATCCTGAACAGTATCAAACCTCTGAAATGGGGAAGATACCGCTCCTGGCTGGTTGTTATCCCCTGGCTGGTGCCGTTTTTATACGCATTCCAGTTTATCAAGATCGGAGACGGCTGGATTTCCGCCATCATTATCATAGTAGCTGCTATTGCCAGCCATGTGGCCTGGAACTTTGCCTATGTGGCCAACGTATCTATGATCTCTGTGGCCGGAAAGACTCCGGAGGAACGTTCTCAGCTTTCCTCCACCAGAGCGGCGTGGGCAAACTTTTCAAAAGTTATTTTCTCTTATGTAGGTCCCGGACTGGCTGCGGTCATGGCCGGATTTATCGGTGAAGTAAATCAGTATGGCGCAGCGGCGTTCGTTCTCGGCTGTATCATGGCGGTTCTGTACTATGTGCATTTCCGGATGTTCGACGGCTATGAGCAGGTTCAGGAAACCCAGACCCAGGCAAAGGCACAGAAACAGACAAAAGATAAAGACAGAACAGGAGGTATGGATCTGATCCGTGCGCTGCTTCAGAACCCTCCGCTGATCGCTCTTTTGATCGCCGACCTGGCAAAATTCATGTTTAACTTTGTACTCATGGGCGTTGCGACTTACTACTTTACTTATATTGCTATGGATGACGGCCTGCTGTCCGCCTATATGCTGGTGACCAATATTTTCTGTGTGATCGGCGCATATCTGAGCAAGTCTCTGAGCAACCGTTTTACAACAAGAACCACCACCATCGGCGTTATGGCTGTCCAGGCGGTCCTTCTGATCGTTTCTTATTTCTTCTATAACAATGTTACGCTGGTAATCGTTCTGATGAGCGTAGCCATGTTCGGCTATGGTATTACATACGCCTGCACGCCGGCCCTCTACGGCGATACCATCGTATACAGCGAGTGGAAGACCGGAAAGAACGCCGCAGGATGGATCAGCGGACTCCAGAATGTACCTTTGAAGGTTTCAATTATGACCAGAGGAATTATTATCTCCGCTTGTCTGGCAATGGGAAATTTCAGCGCAGAGATCAATCCGGCAGATACTCCGGAAGGATTGAAAAATGCCATCAGCATCGGCTTTATGGTGATTCCTGCGATCGCTCTGATTGTAGCGGTTATTGCCCTGATCTTTGGATTCAGGCTTACGAAGGAAAAAGTAGACCAGTATACCGCTGAAATTGCGGCCCGCTCTTGAAAAGCGGCAGAGATCAGATGGAGAAAGATATTAGATTTTTACTGAACCTGCAGATCCTGGCAGATGAACTGATTGAAAACTATCCGGAGATACAGTTTTACAGAGGGGAGGATTCCCAGGTTTTAGAAGGGGTCTGCTTTTACCGGAAAAACAGAGAAATGGTTTCCTGGTACGCCTATATCCTCGGCGGAGAAGAATTGCGGGAGATGGAAGTCCCAAAGAAGCACTGTTCCCTGCTCGTACTGGGGGAGATCCCTGAAAGCTGGAAAAAAAGCCCCCACAGTCTTTTGCAGCTTTCTGAGAAAACAGATCTTCTGGAACTGATGAATCTGTGTCAGGAAGCCTTCCATAAACACGAATCCTGGGCGGAAAAAATGCAGAATATCATCCTCCGGGAAGGGAGCGTGGAGGAGCTGTGCCAGATCAGCTGTTCTTATTTTAATAATCCGCTTTTTGTCCATGATTCCCAGCTTCAGGTGATCTCCTGTCCTATATGGAGAGAAGGAATGATCGCCTGGGAGAGGGATGAACAGACGGGACAGCTGATCACTCCTTTGGAGGATCTTAATGATTTCCGGACAAACCGGGAGTATCTCCATACGCTGACCACAGACGGGGCCCATGTTTTTTCTGCGGAGCTCCGGGGATACCGGGATATTTATGTGAATATCCGGGACGACAATGGCGTTTATACAGGAAGACTGGTGATCTGCGAGATCGACAGTCCCCTGAAGCCCGGGCAGTTTGCCTCGGCAGAATATCTTGCAGGACTGATCCGCCTGGCATTGTCCAGACGGGGACACCTGGATATCCCATATAAACGGGCCCTGTATCAGATGCTGGAGAGCATGGTCCAGGGAAAAACTTTTACAAACTCGGAGATTGAAAGCAGGATTTCCCAGTGTAAATGGAAGCTGGCAGACCAGTATGTCTGCATCAGGACAGACGGGGAAGAGCAGGTGGGAAATCCAGGGTCGGCGGCCAGTGTGTGCAATTATGTGGAAACCAGGGTTGCCGGAAGCAGAGCCTTTTTTATCGGAAATCAGATATGCATCCTCATTAATCTTTCCATAAACAGGGACTATACTTCCGAGATCGCAGGTATTCTCAGAGACGGCCTTTTTAAAGCGGGATTCAGTAATATATTTGATGATTTTACCAGTCTGGAGCATTATTGCCGGCAGGCATCTACCGCTCTGGAATATTGCCGCAGACGGAACGATACAAAATGGTATTATACCTTCGGCGACATTGCCATGGATTATATCGGAGACCTTTGTTGTTCACAGTTTGGGCCGGAAGAGCTGTGCGCCTGTGAACTGATGACCCTGCGGGGATACGACCGGGAGAACCATACAGAGCTATATAAGACCCTCTGTACCTATATCCTGAATGAGCGCAATACGGTGGCAACGGCTGCCCGGCTGTACATAGGCCGCAGCACCTTGTTCTACCGTCTCAGAAAGATAAAAGAGATCACCGGTCTGGCTGCTTCCGATATGGCCAGACCTGAAAAAAATCTGTATTTAAGACTTTCCATGTTCATTATGGAAAAGCATCTAGAGAAAGGAGATTGAAACTATGCTGACACCGAAACAAAACCTTCTGGAAACTCTGAAAAAAGACGGAAAACCGGAATGCCTGTGTAATTCTCTCACAATGTTCCGCACCATTCCCGGGGATCCCTGCTTTAAGCTGTTAAGAGGGAACCGGGTACGGGGAACCAACTCCTACGATCAGTGGGGAACCTATATTATGTTCCCGGAAGACGCCCCGGCGGCTGTGCCTTATGTGACAGAAGAAAATCAGGTGGTCAAGGACATTACGGAATGGAAAAAATATGTAAAAGTTCCCGATCTGGTGGGGAAATGCTCCCAGGGCTGGGAAGAAGCCCAGGAAGCAAAAAGCAAGATCGACCAGGATAAATATCTTACCATGGTGGTTATGGGCACAGGTATTTTCGAGCAGCTCCATATGCTGATGACTTTTGAGGATACGCTGGTGAACTTCCTTCTTGAGCCGGAAGCTATGCATGAGCTGATCGACGTGATCTGCGAGTACCGTCTTACGTATATGAAGCTGATCGTAGAGAATCTTCATCCCGACTGTATCATGTCTCATGATGACTGGGGATCCAGGACCAGCCTGTTTATGTCTCCGGAAGTCTGGAGAGAGTTCTTCAAAGAGCCTTACCGGAAGCTTTATGATTATCTCCACTCTCAGGGCGTGATCGTTATGCATCACGGAGATTCTTATATGGAGCCTATCGTAGAGGATATGGCAGAGATCGGCGTAGATATCTGGCAGGGCGTTCTGAATACCAATGATATTGCGGCTATTTCTGAAAAAGTAGGAGACAGGATGCTCCTTATGGGCGGCGTAGACTCTGTGATCGACCGGGAAGACGCCACAGAAGAGGAAATCCGCAGGGAAACCCGCCGCGCCTGTGAGGCATATGGCAATCTGAAGGGTTACTGGCCGGGAATTACTTATGGAGGACCGGGAACCATTTATCCTCATGTGGAGCCGATCGTTATTGATGAGATCAATAAATATAATATGGAACACTTTGGCGTAGCAATTTCATAAGAGACGCCATATAAGCGGCAGGGTCACAACTGTAGTGGCGCCTGCCGCTTTTCTTTTCCTCCGCCTTGCCACCTCAGAGGTTTCATGGTAGTATTAGGAAGAATGGATAAGGAGAGGAATCTATGAGTTCTTATGAGAGTTTTGCCAGGGTTTACGACCTGTTTATGGACAATATCCCCTATGAAGAGTGGTGCGGATATCTTGCCGGACTTTTGGAAGAACAGGGGATCCGGGACGGCCTGGTGCTGGAGCTGGGCTGCGGCACAGGGAACATGACCCGTCTGCTGGCCGGGAAGGGATACGATATGATCGGCGTGGACAATTCTGTGGACATGCTGGAGATCGCCATGGAGAAGAAGGAAGAGGAAGGGCAGGATATCCTTTATCTCCTTCAGGACATGCGGGAATTTGAACTTTACGGCACTGTCCGGGCAGTGGTGTCTGTCTGCGACAGCATGAATTATATAACGGATGAAGAAGATTTACTGGAAGTGTTCCGGCTGGTAAATAATTATCTGGATCCCGGGGGGATTTTTATTTTTGACCTGAATACGGAATACAAATATGAAGAGCTCCTGGGAGATGCCACCATAGCGGAAGACCGGGAAGATGCCAGTTTTATCTGGGATAATTATTATGATCCCGAGGAACAGATCAACGAATACGATCTGACTCTTTTTATCCCGGTGGAAAAGGACGGGGAGACTCTTTACCGGAAGTATGAGGAGACCCACTATCAGAAAGCTTATTCTCTGGAAAAGGTGAAGGAGCTGCTGGCAAAGGCAGGGATGGAATATGTGGCCGCCTATGACGCATTTACCAGGAACCCGGTGAGAGAAGACAGCGAGAGGATCTACATACTTGCCAGAGAAAAGGGAAAGAAAACTATCTAAGACAGAAAGAGGAGATTGAAAATATGGGAGATTATATTGTAAGGGCCACGGCGGCCAATTCTCAGATCAGGGCATTTGCAGCTGCTACCAGAGACCTGGTGGAGTACGCCAGAGCGGCCCATAATACCAGCCCGGTGGCGACCGCAGCGCTGGGACGTCTGCTTACAGCGGGAGCCATGATGGGCGTGATGATGAAGGGAGAGAAAGACCTGCTGACCCTGCAGATCAAGGCGGGAGGTCCCCTGGAGGGTATTACCGTCACTGCAGATTCCAAGGGAAATGTAAAAGGATATGTGGGGAATCCCAATGTAGTCCTTCACGCCAACACCCAGGGAAAGCTGGACGTGGCAGGCGCTGTAGGCGTGGGCTTTATGAATGTGATCAAGGATATGGGCCTGAAGGAGCCTTATGTGGGCCAGACGGTACTACAGACCAGCGAGATTGCAGAGGATCTTACCTATTACTTTGCTGCCAGCGAGCAGGTGCCGTCTTCTGTAGGACTGGGCGTATTGATGGAAAAGGACAACACGGTGAAACAGGCGGGGGGATTTATCATCCAGCTGATGCCTTTCACAGAGGAAGCAGTGATCAGCCGGCTGGAGGAAAATCTGAAGAAAGTGACCTCTGTCACAGCCCTTCTGGAAGAGGGACATACGCCGGAAAGCCTTCTGGAGCTTCTGCTGGAGGGATTTGATATTGAATTTAACGACAGGATCCCCGCACAGTTTTATTGTAACTGCAGCAAGGAGAGAGTGGAGAGAGCCCTGATCAGTATCGGGAAAAAAGATATCCGGGAAATGATCGACGAAGGGAAAGAAATCGAGATGAACTGTCATTTCTGCAATAAAAATTATACCTTTACGGTAGAAGAACTGAAACAGATCTTAAAGGAATGTAAAAAATAAAAGAAAGAGGTATGGCAGAAGATGAGAGATGGATTTATAAAGGCGGCAGCGGCGGCTATTGACGTCCGGGTGGCCGACTGTATTCACAATACAGATGAAATTATCCGGAAAGCCAGGGAGCTTTCGGATAAGGGAGCCAGGATCCTGGTGTTTCCGGAACTTTCCATTACCGGCTACACCTGTCAGGACCTTTTCTGGCAGGAGACCCTGCTTGGCAGCGCCAGGGAGCAGCTTTTAAGGGCGGCGGAGGAATTAAAAGATGTGCCGGGGCTGATCTTTGTGGGGCTGCCCTATGTGTACTGCGGAAAGCTTTATAATGTGGCGGCAGCCATCAGCCAGGGAGAGATCCTGGGTCTGGTCCCCAAGGAGTATCTGCCAAATTATGGAGAGTTTTATGAGGCCAGGCATTTCTCTTCCGGAAAAAATCTCTGGGGATATACGGAACTGGGAGGAAAGCAGGTGCCGGTGACGGAGAAACTGCTGTTTTCCTGCAGGGAAATGCCGGGACTGACCGTGGCTGCGGAGATCTGCGAGGATCTGTGGGCGGCGGCTCCTCCAAGTGTGGCTCACGCTATGGCCGGGGCAAAGGTGATCGTAAACCTTTCCGCCAGTGATGAGACGGTAGGGAAAGCAGATTACAGACGGGAGCTGGTAAAGAATCAGTCTGCCAGACTTCTGTGCGCCTATATTTACGCTACTGCCGGATATGGAGAATCTACCCAGGATCTGGTTTTCGGCGGCCAGCACCTGATCTGTGAAAACGGCGTGGTATTAAAAGAAGCGGAAATGTTCCGGAACCAGTCGGTGGAAGCTGTTCTGGATATCAGCCGTTTAGCAGAAGAACGGAGACGGATCTCCACCTGGCAGGAGGAAAAAAGAGAAGGGTATCTTACTGTAGAGTTTTCCCTTCCTGTAGAGGAGACAAAGCTGGAGCGTTTTATCGATCCCAGTCCTTTCGTGCCGGACAGCCGGGGAGAAAGGGAAAAGCGCTGTAATGAGATCCTGATGATACAGGCTATGGGTCTGAAGAAGCGGCTGGAGCATACCCACTGCAAAAGAGCGGTGCTGGGGATCTCCGGCGGCCTGGACTCTACCCTGGCTCTCCTGGTCACGGCAAGAGCCTTTGACCTTCTGGGAATGGGAAGAGAGCATATCACCGCAGTAACCATGCCCTGTTTCGGCACCACGGATCGGACTTATACCAACGCCTGTGAACTGACCAGAAGACTGGGAGCCGCTCTTATAGAAGTGGATATTAAGAAAGCGGTTCTCCAGCATTTTTCAGATATCGGACATGATGAAAATGTCCATGATGTGACTTATGAAAACTCTCAGGCCAGAGAACGGACCCAGGTGATCATGGATATTGCCAACCAGCAGGGAGGCATGGTGGTAGGAACGGGAGACCTTTCCGAGCTGGCCCTGGGCTGGGCTACCTATAACGGGGATCACATGTCCATGTACGGAGTAAACGCCTCTGTGCCAAAGACTCTGGTCCGTCATCTGGTACGGTATTACGCAGATACCTGCAAAGAAGAAAAACTCTCCCAGATCCTTCTGGATATTCTGGATACGCCGGTAAGCCCGGAACTTCTTCCCCCAAAGGATGGGGTGATCTCCCAGAAGACCGAGGACCTGGTAGGCCCCTATGAACTTCATGATTTCTTCTTATATCAGATGCTCCGTTTCCATTTCAGTCCGGGTAAGATCTACCGTATGGCAAAGGCGGCTTTTGCCGGGGTCTATGAGCCGGAAGTGATCCTGAAATGGCTAAAGACCTTTTATTCCAGATTTTTTGCCCAGCAGTTTAAGCGTTCCTGTCTTCCCGACGGACCCAAGGTGGGAAGCGTAGCCGTATCGCCAAGGGGAGATCTCCGGATGCCCAGCGACGCCTGCGTGCGGATCTGGATGGAGGAACTGGAAAGAATCTGATAATGGGAAGCGCCGGCGGGAAAAGCAGACCGGCACAGAAGAAAGGCGGCGTTTTATGAAAGCGGTAGTATTTGAAGAAAAAGGAAAACTGGTCCTTACAGAACGGCCAAAGCCCTGTCTGGAAAAGGACACAGATGTCCTGATAAAAGTGACCCTTACCACCATCTGTTCCAGCGATATCCATATCAGGCATGGAGCGGTGCCAAAGGCTGTTCCGGGAACCATCCTGGGCCATGAGTTTGTAGGGGTGGTAGAGGAAACCGGAAAAGCCGTCAAAAAGGTAAAACCCGGGGATCGGGTGGCGGTGAATGTGGAGACCTTCTGCGGAAGCTGCTTTTACTGTGAGAGAGGCTTTGTAAATAACTGCAGCGATCCTCTGGGCGGCTGGGCCCTGGGGTGTCGGATCGACGGAGGACAGGCAGAGTATGTAAGGATCCTTTACGGAGACAATGCCCTTACCAAAATCCCTGACAGCGTGTCAGACGAAGGGGCTCTTTTTACCGGAGACCTTCTGTCCACCGGTTACTGGGCGGCCAGGATCGGGGAGATCAGCAAAGGAGATACTGTGGCGGTGAT
>CALWSM010000099.1 GCA_944384185.1 uncultured Blautia sp.
GGGTTTCATAAGATCGGAAAAGAGCTTCTATGAGTACTGTTATTCTCTCCTGCACTACATTGATAGAATATGTAAAATATCCTCTAATGAGCCGTCCTTTTTGTAAGTACCTCATGCATAACTGCCATGAGAATAAGCAGCGCCAACATATACGCCGGAAAGAGCGTAATACTGATATGATTGGCGATCAGCCCGAACAGAGGCGGCATGAGGCAGGTGCCCACATAGGCGCTGGCCATCTGTACGCCGATGATGGCCTGTGACCGGTCCGCCCCGAAATGCTCCGGCGTAGAGTGGATAATACAGGGATACACCGGGGCGCAGCCCAGTCCGATGAGGATCAGTCCGGCAAGAGCCGCTATATCCGGCCCGGGAAGAAGCATCACAAGAACACCTGCGAAAATGATCCCCTGCCCCAGGCGGATCATCTGCACATCATTAAGCTTCATAGTGATAAAACCGCTGACTGCACGGCCTGCGGTAATGCCGATAAAGAACATTCCGGCAAAACGTGCAGCGGTTTCTACAGGAACCCCTTTAAACAGATGGAGATAGCTGCTGGCCCACAGCCCTGCTGTCTGTTCAATGGCGCAGTAACAGAAGAAACAGAGCATAACCTCCTTTGCCCCCGGGATCCTTATGATCTGTGCCAGAGAAAGAGCGGTTTCCTGTGCTGTTGTCTCATTTTCTCTGTCTGTTCCCCTCTCTTTCTCTTCCCTGCCGGAAAGGCTCTGGCCGCCCCGTCTCTTCCATAAAGGCAGGCTGAAAACAAGGACAGCCGTCAGAAGGATCTGGAGGATCCCCACGCAAAGATAGCCGAAATTCCATGTCCTGCCTCCGGACAGGGCAAATCCCATGATATAGGGCCCTACCGTAGCACCCACGCCCCACATACAGTGAAGCCAGCTCATATGATGGCTTTCATAGTGAAGAGCCACATAGTTATTCAGAGCAGCGTCCACGCTCCCTGCGCCCAGGCCATAGGGGATTGCCCAGAGACAGAGCATCCAGAAAGAGCCGGTGAAGGAAAAGCCCAAAAGAGCTGCTGCCGTCATAGCCACGCTGATGGCCGTGACCTTCCCCGTTCCCAGTTTTTTCGTCAGCCGGTCGCTCTGAAGGCTGGATACAATGGTTCCCAGGGCAATGATCATGGAAATGATCCCTGCATAGGAAACAGGAACGTGGAATTCCGTATACATTGTGGGCCATGCAGAGCCAAGGAGGCCGTCCGGGAGTCCCAGGCTGATAAAGGCAAGATATATGATCGCAAGTAATAAATGGGTCATTTAAAATTCCTCCGTAATCAAATAATAAAGCCAGTCTATTTTATCCTAAAATCCCCATTTTATCAATCAGAAATTCTATGCTAAAGTCAGATCTCCGTCTTTCACCCAGCCAAGGCGTCTGCATACCTGATTAATGGCCGGCGTAAGGATCGCAGGCAGAACAAAAGAGATCAGGATCAGTCCCAGCCAGTCAAAGGCGGAAGGAGAAATCGCCGCCGCTCCGTTGGCAATGGCAGTCTCGCTTGGAGAAAGCCATCCTGTCCAGACTCCCAGCTGTCCGCAAAGACCGCAGGTACCCATGCCGGAATTGATGGCGTCGCCGTTCATCTGCAGCCGAAAAATGCAGGTAGCGATAGGTCCGGTTATGGCGGAAGCCACTGTAGGTGCGATCCAGATCCGGGGATTTCTGACGATATTGGGCATCTGGAGCATAGAAGTGCCAAGCCCCTGGCTGACCAGACCTCCCCATCCGTTTTCACGGAAGCTCATAACTGCAAAGCCCACCATCTGCGCACAGCATCCGGCTACAGCAGCGCCCCCTGCCAGTCCTGTCAGTCCCAGGACAGAACAGATGGCTGCGGAAGAGATGGGCAGCGTCAGCGCCACCCCCACCAGTACAGACACCAGCACTCCCATAAGGAAGGGCTGCAGTTCCGTGGCCCGCATGATCAGCTGGCCGAAAGCGCTGGCCGCCAGTCCGATAGGCGGTGCGATCACCCAGGCGGATCCTATGCCTGCCAGGGTTGTGACAATAGGCGTCACTAAAATGTCTATCTTTGTCTCCTTGCTCACTGCCTTTCCCACTTCTGCGGCGATGATCGCCACAAAGAGCACAGCCAGAGGTCCTCCGGCCTGTCCGAGAGCATTGCAGGCGTATCCCACGGTTGCAAGAGAAAACAATACAAGAGGCGGCGCCTGCAGGGCGTAACCGATGGCCACCGCCATGGCTGCTCCGCTCATAAAGGAGGCCATGCCCCCGATGGTGTAGCCCACACCGTTGATGGTGATGATCTGAGCTGTGAGGAAACCGATATGGAACTGGCTCCCGATGGTGTTCAGGATCGTGCCGATAAGCAGCGAACAGAACAAGCCCTGGGCCATAGCTCCCAGGGCGTCAATTCCATAGCGCCTGGCAGAAATGACAATATTTTTCCGTTTCAGAAAAGCTTTTACTTTTTCCATGACTAACTCCTATCCTTTGTATTTCAGTAAGTATACATGTGTCTTTACACATGTATACTTACTATACTGCCAACGGAGCCGTCTGTCAATTCTTTTTTTCTGATCCGGTAAAATACCCTCCATTCTATCTTATCTCCATAAAAGAATCAGCTGTCACCTTTTATACAGTGACAGCTGAATAATTGTTTGTCTTTCTTTACAGTCGGATCCGTTCATATAGGAATCCCGTGTTCTTCCGGGTCAAGAGGATTTTTGAAAATTTTCATCTGCCGCTTTTGGGCTGGGATAATTTCTTTAAAATCTTTTTTTCATTCGTTTTAGAAAAGCTGCTTATCTGGTAGGACCGCACCCTTGTTTTGACAATAACAGGAATCAAAAAACCATTATCTACGAGTTTCACGCATCTGTTGATCACTGTCTTGTTTGTCACTCCGATCATCTTGCTTACTTCAATGGGGGTAAATTCATATAATTTTTTCTTTAACAGAAATGCTAATAGTTCTTTTTCTTTTGAATTTAAATAAGACAAGCTTCCTGCTAATTCGTCTTTTTCTGAGGATTTGGATAACTCATAAACCTTTTTAGAGTACAATTCCATCATTCTCAAAAAATAATTAATCCATATTTCCGGATGTGGGGGATTTTCTCTTCCTGAATAATAGAATGGAGGTAAGCCTATTTGCAATGAGGTATAATATTCCTCTGGATCATATGCAAAATATTCTTCCAGAGAACCAATTCCATTAAAACCATATCCATAATAATCAAGAATGTATCCTGACATTAGTCTGGCAGTCCTTCCATTTCCATCTTCAAAAGGGTGAATTGTAACCAATTGGTAATGGACTACAGCAGCAATGATCAGCGGATGATCATCTGTGGTATTCACATATTCAACAAGTTCATCCAGCAGCCCTGGAATATCTATATATTCCGGGGGAATATATTCTGGCGCTCCTGTTTCAGAATCATATACTGCAAACAATACCCCTGGCGGCATTGGGCCTCTTAGTCCTATTTTTCCTTTCGATGCGCCTTTTTCCACGATTGCCTGCACTTCAAGAATCATCTTTTGAGAAAAGTGTTCCTTCTTTTTCAGCTTCTCTTCCAGAAAGTTTAAAGCCAGAAAATAGTTGCGGACTTCCTGCTCTGGCTTTAAAAAGTGCTTATGGGGATCACTGTCAATCGCTTCATTTGCCTGTTTCTCAGTCAGTGGATTTCCCTCTATCTTGTTAGAAGCATATGAACTTTTTTTCTTAGAATTTTTCCTAAGCCTATTCTTTGTAACAGATGGAAGTTCTATGGTGCCAAGAGAAAAACGGTTTTTGTCAATCTCTGATATTCTTTTTAGAATTTCATTTGTAAGTGTCACCTTTATCAATTTACCACCTCCGCTTCGTCTATACTTATTATATCGTTTGGCTGAGGATTTTTCCACTAAAATTACACTATTTTTTCACTATTTTTCATTATTCCATAATTCCTTCTCATAAATATACCGCTGAGGCCTCATGCCCTGGTTCTCATAAAATCGCCTGGCCCCTTCATTAAATTCCCAGACCATAAGATCCAGACGCTTTGCCCCGGCTTTTCTCCCTCTCTTTTCCATTTCCCGGTAAAGCTCTGAGGCGATCCCCTTTCCACGGCAGTCTCGGTCTACCACCAGATCGTCCATATACAGTGTCCTCATCTCTACCATACCGCTTTTTTTCCGGAGCGTTCCGATACACAGGCCGACAACTCTGCCCTCCATCTGGCTGACAATGGCAATGGTCTCCGGATCATCTATGATCTTTTCAAATTCTTCTCTGGAATAGGGGTGCTCCAGTTCTGTATACAGATCCGGTCTGCCTTTTACATGAAGCTCATGGAGCTCCTTCATAAGCCTGTCAATTTCCGGGTAATCTTTCCTTTCCATATCTCGTATTTCCATCTTGGTCTCCTCTTTCTGTCTTTCTGTCATTTCTCTCCGGGCTGGCTGATACAGCCATCCGCCGGCAAAGGCTCCGGTCAGTACGCATGGGATTATCTTTACTTAACTTTTTTACTGTTCTTTTTCTCTTCTCTTTCTGACCGTATCTGATATTTCCAGAAGCTCCGGAAACCGGAAGCAGGAATCCAGATGGTCATTAATGATCCCGCAGGCCTGGAGATGAGAATATACCGTAACCGATCCCATATACTTCATGCCCCGTTTTTTCAGCTCCTGACTGATCCGGTCAGAAAGGCCGTTCCTTGCCGGGATCTCTCCTTTTTGATGTCCCGTATACAGATAAGTTTTTTCTTTGGTAAAGCTCCAGATATATCTGCTGAAAGATCCCCATTCCCTGCGGATCTCCTGAAAGCATCCGGCGTTATGGATCACCGCTTCGATCTTTCTCCTGGAGCGAATCATCCCTTCCGTGTTTAAGATCCGCTCAATATCTGCCTCCTGATACTCCGCCACTTTGTCGAAATCAAAATTTTCAAAACACTGTCGGAAAATCTCCCGCTTCTGGATCATCATATTCCAGTTCAGGCCGCACTGCATGACCTCCATCATGAGAAACTCAAATTGTTTCCGGTCATCCCTTAAAGGAACGCCCCACTCCTCATCATGGTAGCGGATCATTTTATCATTGCAAAGACACCATTTACATCTGTTCATGAGCATTTCCTCCGCTGTTTTCTATAAATCATATCACAAACCGGGAAAAAAGTCATGACAATGTCTCTGAAACCCCATACTCCATACTCCTATACTTGACAATATGTTTTCCCTGCCGTTATGATAAATTAGGGGTATCAAAACGATTGCCCCTGACATCAATATATCGGGAGGTACATAAGATCATGGAATACAGAAAATTCGGAAACACGATCATCACAAGAATTGACAGAGGGGAAGAAATCCTGGAACAGGTAAAAGAAATCGCCTTAAAAGAAAACATCAGACTGGCAAGTATCCAGGCCCTGGGAGCCATTAACGAATTCACCGCAGGAGTATTTAAAACTGATGAGAAAAAATATTACTCCAATCACTTCGCCGGCAGCTTTGAGATCGTCTCCCTTACCGGAACCATCAATACCATGGACGGAGAATTCTACAGCCATTTACATATGAGCGCAGGAAATGATAAGGGAGAAGTATTCGGTGGTCATCTGAACCAGGCAGTAGTCAGCGCTACCTGTGAGATGGTCATAACCCTTATCGACGGAACTGTAGACAGAGCCTACAGTGAAGAGATCGGACTGAATCTGTTTAAATTTTAAAGTTAAGCCTTATTACCGTGTTGACCGGTACACCCATCATGAATGTATGAGATAAAAAAAGCCGTCCGGATTCTGCCTTTCTGCAGGAAAAGAGCTACATCATTCATTTTTCAAATAGATTGATAGAGGTATAAATAGAAATACTACTGTTAAAATTGTGCCTGATGCTGAGCGAGGAGGGAATGATATGAATATGAAAAAGAAAATGATAAGGACACTTGGAATTTTAGGGCTGATTGCAGTGTTGATGCTTGTGGGTTGTGGAAAAAAAGAGGAAGAAACAGCACCTGGACCGGACGTGAATACAGCGAAAGATCAACTGTCGGAACCGAAAGAAGAAAATTCAAGAGAAGAAGATACGGAGACAGGGGGAAATACAGAGGACTGGGAGCAAAAGGAAAGCGCTTCTTATCCCCGGAAGCTGCAGAGGGAAGAACTGCAGGCGTTCACAAACTGGATTGACCAGGAAGACAACAGAGGAAACTATGGCCTGCTGCTTTCGGAATACACAGACCCGAAAGACGCCGATTTAAACCAGATTTTCTATACCGGAGCCGGGATGGAATCAGAGCCTCTTACGGACAGTGAGAAACAGGCATATCTGAAACTGACTGGGCTTTCGGAAATTTACACGGATATGATCCGCCTGACTACTGAGCAGATCAATGATTTCCTGGAAGAGAAGTTGGACTGTACTCTGGATGAAATGACTGCCTCCTTCGACTGGACTTATCTGGAAGAGACGGATGCTTGGGTAACTCAGCATGGAGATACCAATTATTCTCCATTTACCTGCGTCGGCGGACAGGAGACGGAAAAGGGAATCTATGAGCTGGAATGTGTGCCAGGAGGATGGGAAAATGGTGTCTCTATCTGCCCGCCCAGCCGTCTGACACTGGCAAGACACGGGGACGGCTACCGGGTTCTCTCCAACGTATATGATGAGAGTATCCAGGATTCAAAGGATGTCTGGAAAATAGATGATCAGAGCTTTGACGCAGATCTGGGCGGAAGCTGGGGCCAGGTGACTTTTACTTCCTATGCGCCGAATACAAGTATTTACAGCACGCAGGACGTAAGCTTCGCTCTTGTGAAAAACGGGGAGACCGTTTATGAATTTCCGAATGTGATGGAGGAAAATTTCCGTTCCCGTGAAACCTTCCTGAATATTCTTGCTGTCAGTTTTCAGGATTATAACGGAGACGGGGAGAAGGATGTAATTGTGATTTGCGAATATGCGCCGACGGTAAATACAGCCAGTGGAGGAACTCTGAAGGAAGTGCGCCTGTACCGGAATATGGGAGACAACTTCCAGCTGGATCGGGATAAAATGGACTGGCTTCAGGTAAATGATTACTGCAATACCATTGATCAGGTAATGGAGCATGTAAGGGAAGCTGCCGCAAACGAATAAACTCAATGAAGGGATCGGAGGACTTTTTCTGTTACTTATTCATATTTTGAACAATTTCCAGCGGCTTAATGGTCATCTCCGCCCAGGCAGGAATAAATCCGCTTTTGATCCCGTTTCTCACAGATCGGATATTGGACCAGGCAGAGCAATAGAATGGCACCTTGCCTCTTTCCAATATTTCTGCCCCCAGCCGGCTGGTCAGGGCGGAGGCAATCCCTTTCCGGCGGTATTCCGGAAGTACATCTATGCCGATCTGCCACATCTTATCACAGTCCGCAGAACATCCGGCCAGCCCTGCCAGCTTTTCCCCGTCATAGGCTCCTATGCCAAGGACGTCCAGATGCTTTCTATCTTTACATAAAGCATTGCTCCATTGGGGCCTGTAAAGTTCTGCAAAATCTTCCTGATAAAGGATTTTTAAAGAATACTCACAGGACAGAGGTTTCACTTTATTTATATCCGGCAGATAATATTCCGCCATAAAGCAGATACTCTGTCCTTTTTTTCTGAGCCTTTCCTCCAGCCAGTGGATATTCGGCGTCTCAAAACAATGATAGAATGTAAATTTATGGAGATACTCTTCTATGGTCTCCCGGTACTCGTCTTTTACAGAAGCAACGATGTTATTTCCGTAAGAAACCAGGTTGGCGGAAATCGGCTCCTGATAATAGCTCTTAGCTCCCGGCCCAATTCCCCCGCCGACTACAACCGGCTCATTTTTCAAAAAGTCTCCTGCTCTGCAGTTCAAATCTGCTGCAGACTGCTCCATGGCGATTTCCAGGATTTCCTGATTTGTCATTTTCTTTCTCCTTTTCATGTATATGGATCAAATAGACATGCCAGCATGTACGCTTAGCTCCTCGTCTGCGGGAATAAACTACCAAAATACGGGTAATTTTCCCATTTCTCCATTTTCTGCCGTACTGGCCGGCGAAATCGGATTATAAAAAATCCAAGGGCTGCCGTTTCTTATAAGGCAATCCCTTGGAATGTTCGTCATTCATAGACTTCTATCTCGGAAATACAATTATCCTCCCATCTCTCTCCCTCATAAGAAGACTGGATCCGGATCTTTATCTCAGAAGCCTCTGCCGGTTCCTGAAGTGCCAGGTAGAATACTTTCTTCTCATCTGGGAATTCCAGGATTTCCTCGTCGGCCTCCCCCACCTGGATGGCCAGGGAGCGGGGACGGGCATTATATTTCCACAGCTCATCGCTTTTCCAGTTTCCCAGATAAAGGGCCAGATACCGTACCGAATGACTGCCGTCCAAAGTAAGAGTCGCACCTTTTCCTTCTCCGGTGCCTTCTTCTCCTTCCTGCCAGGAGGTTG
>CALWSM010000100.1 GCA_944384185.1 uncultured Blautia sp.
CTGGATGTGTTTTTAGAACTGTTGGATAATATATCAGATGAAACCATAAAAAATTATTTATATGCAGTTGGACAATTCAAACTTCCCTCAGATGTTGATACACCCAATACACAGATTATTTATTTTTATGGTGGAAAGATAAATGAATTTGTTTTTAGAAACGTAGCAAAATATATCAAGAAAAATTATAAAAATTCCATAACTATTTGTTCAAAAGGAAAAGGACATTGTGAGGACGCATTACTGCACTCAAATGAGTGGATTGCACGACTGGATAAATATATTATCTAGTACTGCAATTCCAGTTTGTTAAGTAGACAAATCCTAAGTTGTCGAATTAGAAGTCAATGAGGTGAGAATAAATGGATAAAGAAAAAAAGAGGAAGTTTCATTTGATGTTATATGGAATTGCCATTCCTGTTAGTTTATTTGCTCTATATACATTTGTCTTTGTTTTTGATAATGGTATCGGGTGGAAAATTTCGTTAATTATTATTGGCTTGGGTTGGCTTATATCCGCTGTCTCCGGGTTTATAGAAAATTTGAAGAAATAGACAAAGCCAAAGTTGTCAGACTGATCCAAAAATCAGGGAGCATATCAAATTGATACGCTCCCGTTATTTTGCCAGAAATCTGCTGTTAAGGCCTACCGGCATATTATAGTGCTGCCCTCGTTTCATGAGACTGTATAGTTTAAAGCTCATCAGTTCAGGAGTGGCATATAGTGAACTGCAGAAGCTGAAATAGTCCAGTTCCTCATTTTTTGATAGATCAGCCACGTCTTTATCGCTGATCAGAAGGTCGGCTGCGAAAAGATTGGCCTGATATTCTGTTTCGTCTGTCATATTGTAAAGACGGTTGTCTGACATGGGGGCCATTTTAAGCTGCTTCCGGTGCAGGACGATGTGTCCCAGCTCATGAGCCGCAACGATCCGCTTCTCTTCTTCTGAAAGGAAACTGCTGAACATGGCGTAGATAGTCTGACAGCTCATAAAGCAGTATCCTTTTAATCTAGCGTATGCCGATGTTTCCCCTACCACTGCCCCCAGCGCTTCCAGAAGTTCAATGGGATCCCTCGTCTTATATTTCCGGATCAGGTCATTCACTTTTTTATTAATATAATCGCTTGTCAAATCAATCACCCCGATCTGTTATCCCGTGAATGCGTATGGATATTACTGCGGATATAACAATACCATAAATGGTGTGTTATAAAATGGACTCAGTTTTCCGCGCCGGATGCATCATCCTGGCGGAGATATTTCTTGGGCGTGAATTTCTTTGCACGTTTCTTTGAATCCAGATAGAGCATCTGGATCTCATCCATGAAAGCCGTTTTATCGTCATCAGTCAGCTCCCCGCCGGCAAACATAGCGGCAGCCTGTTCCAGGATCTGCTGTGCCTGTTTTGCTCCTCTGGATCCATACTGTTCTGCGGCTTCTGTAATGAATGCTTCTCCTTCCGTCATCAGGTAGGAAATATCACATTCCAGTGTATCTGCCAGTTTCTGATACAGTTCGTGCTGTTTGGGATAACGTCCTTCTGCTTCCCAGCCGCGGATAGTCCGTGGAGAAACGCCAAGGGCATTTGCCAGTTGGGTTTGGTTCATGCCTTTTGATTTTCTCAGAGATTTGATTTTTTCACCGAACGCCATAACAATACCTCTTTTCTAAGCAATCTTCATGTATTGCACTTTGATTTCCTGACAAAAGAGGAAATCACTTTCCTAAAAAATCATCTTGCCTCTTGACAACCGGATAGTGGTTGCCTATAATGTGAATCACAAGGAAGCGGCAAGTACTTGCCTATAATATAATCGAAATTTCCTGTTTTGTCAATTCTTATTATGGGAAGTTGCCGGTTTTAAGATAATTTCTGGAAGAGGAAAGACGGAAATATCTTATGAGAAAGAACACAGGCAAGTGGAACCGGAAAGGAAGGCGCTTATGGAACGGCAGAATTACTTTATATGCATTGACCTTAAGTCTTTCTACGCATCGGTAGAGTGCGTAGAACGGAAGCTGGATCCATTTAAGACAAACCTTGTAGTGGCAGATCCGACAAGATCAAAATCAACTATATGTCTGGCGATCACTCCGGCAATGAAAAAACTGGGGGTGAAAAACAGATGCAGGATCCATGAGATCCCCGACAACATCCAATATATCACAGCAATGCCGAGGATGCAGCTGTATCTGGATTATTCTGCCAGGATCTACAGCATTTATCTCCGCTATGTTTCAAAGGAAGATATCCATGTGTACAGTGTGGATGAATGTTTTCTGGATGTAACAGAGTATCTTCGTCTGTACCAGATGGATCCAAAAGAAATGGCTGTGGAACTGATGCGTGCAGTCATGCAGGAAACCGGGATCACGGCGACTGCCGGGGTGGGAACAAATCTTTACCTGGCCAAAATTGCAATGGATATCCTGGCAAAACATGCGGAAGATCATATCGGGATATTGGATGAGTTGTCTTTCCGCGAAAAGTTGTGGGACCATCAGCCTCTTCGTGATTTCTGGATGATCGGCTCCCGTACAGAAAGGAAACTGGCAGGCTATGGAATTCATACGATGGGAGATCTTGCGTTGGCATCCATTACTTCTGAGGATCTTCTTTATAAGATCTTTGGCATTGATGCGGAGTTGATGATCGACCACGCCTGGGGGAGAGAGACCTGCAGGATGAAGGATATCAAGAACTACCGGACAGAAGAGCACAGTCTGTCCAACGGACAGGTTCTTATGAGAAATTATGAATTTGAAGAGGGGGCTGTGATCGCCAGGGAAATGACGGATGTGCTGGTGCTGGATCTGGTAGATAAAGGACTGGTGACAAATTCTGTCACTCTCTGGATCGCATACGACCATCGGCTTGAACATGATCCATCAAAGGGAACTGTCAGATTCGCAGAAGCGACTAATAGTTCTGAGCGGATCATTCATGCAGTGGAGAAGTTGTATCAGAGGATCGCGGATCGCCATACTGGGATCCGGAGAGTGGAAATCTGTGCCAACAGAGTAGTTCCGGAGAGCTTTGTTCAGTACGATCTGTTCTCCGATCCGGAACAGCAGGAAAAAGAAAGAAACCTGCAGCTGGCTATACTGGAGATTAAGAGAAGATATGGCAGGAATGCAGTCATGCGTGGCTCCAATCTTCTGGCCTGTTCTACTTACAGGGAAAGAAATAATCAGATTGGCGGCCACCGGGCATAAGGAGGTGATGGCTGTGATGACGGCAGCATACCGTAAAATCATACATTTGCCGCGTCCGGCATCCAGGAGAACTCCGATGGCGGTAGAGCGGAGGGCGAAACAGTTTGCTCCGTTTGCCGCATTAAAAGGATTTGAGGATGCGGTCAGGGAAAAGGAGATTATCTATGAACCCAGGAGAATTTTATCGGAGGAGAGGAAAAATGAACTGGATATGAAATTAAGGATGCTGAAACCGGGCATGGAGATCCAGGTGGAGTATTTTACCGGGAATCCGTTGCTTCCGGGATTTGGAAGATATCATACAGTGAAAGGGGATGTTGCTTTTTTTGATCCGTCAGTTGGTTTGCGGATCGGAGATACAGAGATAGAGATCCGGGATATCTGTGAGATGTCCGGGGATGTTTTTGAAGTATTGGAAATGCCCTGTTAGAGGGATATCCGCAGAAATCTATGGTACTGTCCGGCGTGTGGGAGCCGGATGAAGGCTGCGGTGGAAGCGGCAGACCGACAAAGCAGGTCTGAAATGAATATCATGTGTGTCCGCGCAGCTTTGGCGCTATTCGGAATGGGCAGCATGAGAGCTCATGAAGCGGATTTGATTTCCCTTGATCCGTTGAGTAATAAATGAAATTCTTATTGCTTGAAGGAGGAACTTATGGGATCAGATAATTATAAATGGCATATTCACTGCCCTGTATGCGGAGCTTTTCTGGAGAAAAGTTCCCAGTGTGATTCGGAGGTGGATTGTAAAAAATGTAAAAGCACACTGGAAGTACTGGTAAAGGAAGATATTGTTTCTGTCCGTCCCATGATCATCAGGGATGAGCAGCTGAAAGCAAGGATGCGGGTCTATGCACAGAGGATCAGATCCGGATCTGGAAAGAAAAAAGAAACAGAATAGAATGAGATATCCGTTAGAGCGGTGAATTTGGCTGGAACCATCAGGACGGCAGCGGATATCAAGAGTTTGTCAAGGAGCTGAACCTGACCAGAATCACTAAGAGCCCGGCAAAACATTTATGGTTGAGACACAGAAAAGAAATTATTTTGTGTCTGGAAATCAATCATATTTGTTTTGCCGGTTTTTTCGTGCGAGAAAATCTGAGCGAAAAAGGAATTTGATACGATAATCATTAGGTTACGAAAAGAAGGTGTTTTCTATGTGAAATAAACATTTTGATTTTATCTTGTAAAGATTATTCCTTTTATTTTGAGTAGTAGAGGGGAAAAAGTATTTGGAGCCTTGGGCTCCCGTTCAAAAAAAACGGGTGAGTCCAGGGCTTATTGTAGTGTCTGCATTTTAGGAAATGAAGAAATAGCAAAATTTCCGGGACCACTCGCAG
This sequence comes from uncultured Blautia sp., assembly GCA_944384185.1. Taxonomy (GTDB): domain Bacteria; phylum Bacillota; class Clostridia; order Lachnospirales; family Lachnospiraceae; genus Blautia. The sequence continues at coordinate 4,562 of CALWSM010000100.1, forward strand.
CCGGAAGGCAGAAAGGCGGTCCATATGCTGACATTAAAAGAATTAAAGGAAATGGTAAATCTGACGGAAAATAACGGAAGAGTTCCAACTGCAAAACAGCTGATTGAAAGCGGTGAACAAATAATCGTGAAAGAAGTTCTTGCCAAAGAATCGACTATCAGTGTGTATGCAAACGGTTTTGTACTTTACCGGGCAGGAAAACATTATACAGTTTTCTCAATCAGTGATTGTGGAAATTATGAGTATGAATCAGTAAAGGGGGCTTCTAAAAAATACGGGTCTTCATTCTTCGATAATGAGAACTGGTATGTTCGGCTAATTATGGAAGCAGAAGATCGGTTAGTAGTAAATCAGGAAAGAATCAAATCAAATCATAAAGTATATTCTTATGATCGAATGGTTGAGAAAGGTATAGAGATAGAGTCTGACGAAGAAGATATCTCGGAAAGCTTAGCCAGAAATGATTTTGTTAAGCAAATGATGGAAACGCTTAATGAACGGCAGAAAGAAATGATTCATCTCTTCTATTTTGAACAGTGGAAACAGAAGGATATTGCAGAGCATTTTAATATATCCCAGCAAAGCGTCTCAGATATGATCAGGAGAGTGCTTAAGATTTTGGCTGAATATGTGCAGGAATAAAAATAAAAATTTTTAATTACGTCTTGTGTAAAAGGGCAGGTCACTTATGAAAGGTGAGGGGGTTAAAAACTTCCAGGCACCTTGAAAAGTGAATAGCCTGCCCAGAGTGATACCTGGCTTGAATGTGCATCCTGCGCGTCCTGTCAGAGGAAACGTCCCGGTCATACGGAAGCCGGTACAGGAACGGATCTGGGAAGAGAACAGGAAAACCTTAAATAAAAATCATTGTCTGATTTCATCATATTGATGACAGCAGAAACAGTGTGGCGGTATGGATTTCTGATTGAAATGAATACCGCCATATTTTTGTGCTGTTATCCCGGCCGGGAAGAAACGGCCGACTGTCCCAGACAGTACAAATGATCAAGGAAAGGAGGATGCGGATGAAGAAAACATAAAAATTGACAGAGGAAATGAAATGCTTTACTCATAAACCAGATTTCAGAAAGGACGAAAAAGATGAGAAAGAAAAGAAAAGCAGCAAGGCTGATCTCTGGCTGCATGGCGCTGGTGTCACTTTTATCAGCGGTTGTATCTCCGATGATGGTTTCTGCGGCAGAATCTCCGACTGAGAGGGTCCCCTATTATGAGGAAGTAAAGGATCAATTGGATATGGATGAAGTCGTGACTGCTCATGATTATGAAGTTACAGTAGGGGCCTCGTTTGATATCAATTGTGACTTTTCCGGAATTGAGATCCCGGACAACAAGAAAGTAAAGGTCACTTTCCAGGAGGCGCTGAATGAGGACGGGGATCCTTTTGCGACAGATCATGAAGATACCTATCAGGCGGTCTATTATGTGGAACCGCAGACGACCAGTCATCCGATGTATCAGATCAGCAGGAACATTACGGTGAAGGAAGCGGCAGCTTCTGAAGAAGTGAAGGATTCCGGAACAGAGGCTTCACCGGGTCAGGATAAGAAAGAGTCGGAACCGGAAAGCTCTGATGAGGAAGGAGAGTCGGAAACACCGGCTGAGATGCATTCAGAAGAGGAATTTGACAAAGCACTGGAGAGGTCAGAAGATCAGAAGACAGTGGATGAAGACAGTGGACTGACGCTGGGCGAAGTCCTTTTGCAGGCGGCGGACCAGGGAGTGGATATCCAGAGCCTGGAAGTCGGGGAAAGCGTGACTTTTACAGCACAGGCTCCTCGGGCACGGGCAGCCAGAGCAACGCAGTCTGTGACCATTACCCAGGGAAGTTATTATTACTATGCAGATTACGGGCTTGGATCCTATGTGACTGCTCCATTTACGGTGAAATTTGGGAACGTGTCTGCAACGGCATACTGCATTCAGCCGTCAAAGCCCGGCCCGGGAAGCGGAACATACCAGATCACAAAACTGGAAGGCAAGCAGGAACTGGCCAAGACGATTTATTATGGAACAGAAGCTTCGGGGGCGGCGTATTTCTTTAACAGCCACCATAAGGACTTTTCCGCAGGAAAGCGGTTTATCGTAACACATCTGGCAGCTTCCTATGCGAATGGCAGCAGCGATGCATTTTACGGAACCAACAGTACAGGAGAAGCGCTGGCGATGGAGCTTTATCATTACGCGGTAAGCCAGCCGGAAATTCCCGATGTGGAAATGTCATTTTCCAATTCTAACGTGACGGCCTATGTGGACGGCAGCCAGCAGCGGACAGAAGATATTACGTTTAAGGCGTCAAGTCAGCAGACGATCACAATGGATCTGCCAGACGGCGTGAAGCTTCATAATATCAGCACAGGAAAGACCAGTGCTGCCGGGGCAAAGGTAACGATTTCCGGCGGTACAAAATTTTATCTGACGGCACCGCTGACACAGACGAAAGATGTGTCAGGATCGTGGTCCGCAAAAATGCAGGGAAGCATTACCAAGGATTACTCCGCTTATAAGATCACGACCGGAAGTTCTTATCAGGATATTGCCCTGGTATTCGGAGAAGGCGTAGAAGACGAAAAGTATGTGAGCTTTTCTGTGAAATGGCTGGAGCTGGCCAAGGTAGAGATCATCAAGGTGGATTCCAGGCATGAGAATGCAAAGCTGTCAGGCGCGGTGTTTGGTATTTACAGTGATCCTGACTGTACGAAGCTGATCACAGAGATGCCGGCAACAGATGAAAATGGATCTTCCATTGCGGAGATCATAAAGACTCAGGATACAGTATATCTGAAAGAAATTCAGGCTCCGGAAGGATACCGGCTGAATACGGCAGGTTATAATGTAAAACTGATTGCAAATGATACGGCTTCTGTTACAGTACCGGATCAGGAGCAAATGGGAGAACTGACCATTTACAAAGAAGGCCAGGTTCTGACCGGTGCAGATGTGACAGAAGAAGGAGTGACGTTCCGTTACGAAGACCGCCGTCAGGAAGGCGCTGTTTATAACGTCTATGCCGGAGAAGATATTGTAACGGCCTATGGTGCAAAGATCTACAGTAAAGGCGATCTTGTGAAAGGGAACCTGACGACGGACGATAATGGTTCGGCGGTTCTTAAAAATCTGCACCTGGGGACTTATGTGATCCGTGAAGTGCAGGCCCCGGAGAACTTTTACAATGCCGGTGAAGAAAAAACCGTGACACTTTCCTATGCCGGACAGAACGTGGAGACGGTATTCAGCGAGAGTACCTTCCATAATGACAGGCAGAAAGCGGAAGTCTCTGTTTTGAAACAGGATAAAGATACCTTAAATTCCCTGGATGGCGGCGTGTTCGGACTGTATGCGGGAAGCGACATTACAAATGCGGATGGAAATATTGTGGTATCGAAGGGAACGCTGATTGAAAAAGCGGTGACTGGAGAAGATGGGAAAGCGGTCTTTACAGCAGATCTTCCGATAGGATTTTCTTATGATGTGAAAGAAATCCAGGCTCCGGATGGGTATGTGAGGAATCAGGAGGATGTATATTCCTTTAATTTCTCTTATACCAATGACAGCGAAGCGAAAGTAACATTTACCCATACTTTTATCAATGAGAGGGTAAACGCCACGATACGCCTGCAGAAAAAAGACGCAGAGACGAACCAGGCAATTCCGCAGGGAGACGCTGACCTGGAAAATGCGGTATATGGCCTGTATGCCCGGAAAGATATTGTCCATCCGGACGGGGCAACCGGGGTGATCTATAAAGCTGGTGACAGGGTGGCAACACTGACCACGGATGAGAACGGGGAA